>JAUNTV010000075.1:0-10264 GCA_030538515.1 Paracoccus sp. (in: a-proteobacteria) | reverse complement strand
TATCATCCCTTTGAAACGTGCCCTGATCTCGGTCTCGGATAAAACCGGGCTGGTCGAATTCGCATCGGCCCTTGCCGGGGCAGGGGTCGAGATCCTGTCGACCGGGGGCACAGCCGCCACGCTGCGCGATGCGGGCCTGAACGTGCGCGACGTGGCCGATGTGACCGGCTTCCCCGAGATGATGGACGGCCGCGTCAAGACGCTGCACCCGGTGGTTCATGGCGGGCTGCTGGCACTGCGCGACGATGCCGATCATCAGGCGAGCGCCGCCGAACACGGCATCGGCATGATCGATCTGCTGGTGGTGAACCTTTACCCGTTCGAGGAAACCGTGGCCAAGGGCGGCGATTACGCGGCCTGTGTCGAGAATATCGACATCGGCGGCCCGGCGATGATCCGGGCTGCGGCCAAGAACCATGCCTTCGTCGGCGTGGTGGTGGATGTGGATGATTACGCGGTGGTGCTGAAGCAGCTTGCGGCGCAGGGCGGCACCGATCTGGCCATGCGCAAACGGCTGGCGCAGGTGGCCTATGCGCGCACGGCGGCTTATGACGCGGCGGTCTCGGGCTGGATGGCCGGGGCGATCGGCGTGGAAACCCCGCGCCGTCGCGCCTTCGCGGGCACGCTTGCGCAGGGGCTGCGCTACGGCGAGAACCCGCATCAGCGCGCCGCCTTCTATGTGACCGGCGATGGCCGGCCCGGCGTCGCCTCGGCGCGGCAATGGCAGGGCAAGGAACTGTCCTACAACAATATCAACGATACCGATGCAGCCTTCGAACTGGTGGCGGAATTCGATCCTGCCGATGGCCCGGCCTGCGCGATCATCAAACATGCCAACCCCTGCGGCGTGGCGCGGGCGGATACCGCGCTGGAAGCCTATCGGCGCGCCTTCGACTGCGACCGGACGAGCGCTTTCGGCGGCATCATCGCGCTTAATCAGGTGCTGGATGCCGAGACCGCGCGCGCCATTTCCGAGATCTTCACCGAGGTGGTGATCGCCCCCGATGCCAGCGACGAAGCGCGCGAGGTCTTTGCCGCGCGCAAGAACCTGCGCCTGCTGACCACGGGCGGGCTGCCCGATCCGACGGCTCAGGGGCTGAATTTCCGGCAGGTCGCAGGCGGGTTTCTGGTGCAGTCGCGCGACAATGGCCGGTTGAACCCGGCCGATCTGAAGGTGGTGACGAAGCGCCAGCCGGACGCGGCCGAGATGGCCGATCTGCTGTTTGCCTGGAATGTCGCCAAGCATGTGAAATCGAACGCCATCGTCTATGCCCGCGATCTGGCCACGGTCGGTATCGGCGCGGGCCAGATGAGCCGCATCGATTCGACCCGGATCGGGCGGCGCAAATCCGAGGATATGGCGCAGGTGCTGGGCCTGTCCGCGCCGCTGACCGAGGGCGCGGCGGTGGCCTCGGACGCGTTCTTCCCCTTTGCCGACGGGGTTGAGGCACTGGCGGATGCGGGCGCGCGCGCCGTGATCCAGCCCGGCGGCTCGATGCGCGACGCCGAGGTGATCGCCGCCGCCGATCAGCGCGGCATCGCCATGGTCTTCACCGGCCAGCGGCACTTCCGGCACTGATGGCGCAGCTTCCCCCCAAAAAACCCGCGCAAGCGGGCGCGAAAGCCGGCAAAGCCGCAGGCCAGACCCGGCGCGCGCGCAAGACGCCCGCGCCGCCGTCCCTGCGGGTGCTGGCATGGGTCGCCATGGCGGTGTTCTTGCTGGATCAGATCGTGAAATATTACGTCGTCCATGTGCTCAGGCTGGATATCCTGCGCTCGATCGACGTTTTCCCGCCATGGCTCAATCTGCGCATGGCGTGGAATCAGGGGATGAATTTCGGGCTGTTCTCATCCTCGCAGAACCTGATGCGGTGGGTGCTGATCGGCATTGCGCTGGCGGTCTGTCTTTGGGTGTTTCTGTGGATCAGGCGGCAGCGGCCGGGCTGGGTCACGCAGATGGCGGCGGGGCTTCTGATCGGCGGCGCGCTTGGCAATGTCATCGACCGCGTGCTTTACGGCGCGGTGGCGGATTTCCTGAACATGTCGGTGCCGGGGGTCTATAACCCCTACAGCTTCAACGTCGCGGATATCGCCATTTTCGCCGGAGCCTTCGGCCTGATTCTGGTGCCGCCGCAACAGCGCGGGGGTGATGCCGATAAGCCCCGTGACGTGCCGCGCAAATCGGGCTAGAAGTAGCAGCAAGATGTTACGGGGGACGCATATGCGGGCGATATGGATGGTGATCGGCGCGGGCATGCTGGCGGCATGTTCCAATGATCCGCAGCTGCATAATATCTCGTCTGGGCGCGATACGCCCGATGAATTCGCCATCGTGCCGACGCGCCCCCTCAGCATGCCGCCCGATCTCAACCAGCTGCCCCACGCCGGGGGGGGCCAATATCACCGATCCCAACCCCATGGGCGATGCGGTGGCCGCGCTTGGTGGCGATGCCGCGCGGCTGAACCCCTCGGGCATCGGGGCGGCGGATGGCGCGCTTGTGAATTACGCCGGGCGGCTTGGCACGCAGCCGGGCATCCGCGCGCAACTGGCGCAGGAAGATGTTGACTGGCGCTCGCGCCACTCGCGCCGCCTGCTGGAGACATGGGCGCGCACCGATGTCTATTACCGCGCCTATGAACGGATGACGCTGGACAGCTGGGCCGAGGATCTGCGCTGGAAACAGGCAGGTGCCAGAACCGGCACGCCGCCGCCCCTGCGCGAGTAACAGCGCGGTTTCGATCCGGCCCTGCCCGTGCAAGGAAGACGCCGATATGCCGTTTCGCGGGGCCGGTCTGGCCGGGGACTGGTCCGTGCCGGCATGATTGATGCCCCCCTCTCACCCGGTCGTGATTTGCGGCCCGGCGTTGCAGCACGCATCTTCGCCGGGCCTTTGACCCCGGACGGGGTTCTCGCCCCTTCTTGCGAAAGGATCGCTGATGCGCGCGCTGCTTCTGGCCGGTTTTCTGGCCACCCCTTTAGCTGTCCCCGCCGCCATGGCCGAGATGCCCCCCGGCATCACCAGCTTCACGCTGGACAACGGGCTGGAGGCCATCGTGATCGAGGATCACCGCGCCCCGGTCGTCGTGCAGATGGTCTGGTACAAGATCGGTTCCGCCGATGAGGTGGCGGGCAAGACCGGGCTGGCGCATTATCTGGAACATCTGATGTTCAAGGGCACCGAAACGCTGGCACCGGGTGAGCTTTCCCGGATCGTCACCGCCAATGGCGGGCGCGACAACGCCTTTACCAGCTATGATTATACCGCCTATTTCCAGCGTATCGCATCTGACCGGCTGCCCCTTGTCATGCAGATGGAGGCCGACCGCATGGCGAACCTTCAGGTCGGCGAAGAGGATTGGCAGGCCGAACGTCAGGTCGTGCTGGAGGAGCGCGCGCAGCGCACCGACAGCGATCCCGGCGCCCTTTTCGCCGAGGAACGCAGCGCCGCGCAATATCTCAACCACCCCTACGGGCGTCCGGTGATCGGCTGGCGCGACGAGATGATGGCGCTGACGCGCGAGGATGCGCTGAAATGGTATGAGGATTACTACGCCCCCAATAACGCCATCCTGATCCTTGCCGGCGATGTCACCCCCGAACAGGCCCGCGAACTGGCCGAGGAATATTACGGCGCCATCCCCGCCAGGGACGGCGTGACCCGCGCCGCCCGCCCGCAGGAGCCGGAACAGCGCGCGCCGCGCCGCATGGTCATGCATGATGCGCGCGTGCCCCAGCCCCGCATGACGCGCACGGTTCTGGTGCCTGAACGCAATCCGGGCGATCAGACGATGGCGGCCGCGCTGACCGTTCTGGCGGAACTTCTGGGCGGTTCTCCGCAGACGTCGGTTCTGGGGCAGAAGCTGATCATGCCCGGCCATGCGCTTTATGCGGGCGCGGGCTATCAGGGCTATGCCGTTGATCCGACGAATTTCTTCTTCTCTCTGATCCCGGCGGACGGGCAGCCCCCCGAGGTGGCCGAGGCCGCTTTCGATGCGGTTCTGGCCGATTTTCTGGCCGAGGGGCCGGACCCCGCGCAGCTTGAACGCATCAAGACGCAGATCCGCGCCTCGCAGATTTACGAACAGGATTCCGCCCATGGCCGCGCCTATGAATATGGTCAGGGGCTGGCCACCGGGCTGAGCATCGAGGACGTGAACGACTGGCCCGATCTTCTGGCCGCCGTCACCGCCGAGGATGTGATGGAAGCCGCCGATCTGGTGCTGAACAGCACGGCCAGCGTGACCGGCTGGCTGATGCCCGCCGCGCTGCCTGCCCCGCCCGAAGGCGCGGCCCCCGTCGCGGACGCAGGCGTTGTGACGCCGGGGGATGAACCCGTCGCGCCCGCCGAACTGGCGGCCGGCGACCCCGCCCCCCCGCCCATGGCGAAGCCCGTCACCGACGCCGAGACCCCGGTGGCTGACGCCGCAGGCCCGCAGCCCCGGCCCGAAGCCGTCACCGATGCCGCTTCTGAAACCCCGCCCGAAGGTGGCGTGACCGCCGCCCCGGCAGGCAGCGATGCCCCGGCGACCGATGGCGCAAGCCCGCAGCCCCGGCCCGAAGCCGCTGATGCCTTTACCCGGCCCGTGGCCCGGCCTGCGGTTCCCGCCGATGTGGCCCCTCGGCCCCGGCCCGCGACCCCTTCCGATAACGCCGAACCCGCCGAAAATGAGGTCACGCAATGAGCTTCCTGCGCGCCATTCCCTTCCTTCTGGCCAGCCTGACCCTGCTGCCCGCGCAGGCGACCGAGATTACGGAAGTCACATCGCCCCTGGGGATCACGGCCTGGCTGGTCGAGGATCACTCGCTTCCTTTCGTGGCGCTGAACCTTGCCTTCAAGGGTGGTGCCAGCCTGGATGCGCCCGAGACGCGCGGGGCCATCAATCTGATGACCCATACGCTTGAGGAAGGCGCCCGCGACATGGATGCTACCGGTTTCGCCACGGCGACCGAGGCGCTTGGCGCGGATATCAGCTTCGATGTGGGCGATGACGCGCTGACGGTCTCGGCGCGGATGCTCAGCGAAAACCGCGATGCCGCCGCCGATCTGATCGCCGCCGCGCTTGGTGAGCCGCGCTTTGACGCCGATGCGGTGGCGCGGGTGAAGGGGCAGGTGATGGTCTCTATCCGGGCCGAGGATACCGACCCCAATGCCATTGCCCGAAAGGCGCTGGCGCATGCCGTCTGGGGCGATCATCCTTACGGCAGTTCCATCAATGGCACCGCCGAAACGGTCGGCCCGCTGACGCCTGACGATATGTTCGCGGCCAAGGCCCGCGTCATCGCGCGCGATCGGGTGCTGATCGGTGCCGCCGGTGATATCACGCCCGGAGAACTGGGCCTTCTGGTCGACAAGCTGCTGGCCGAGCTGCCGGAAACCGGCACCGTGCCCTTGCCCGATATGGCCAGCTTCACCGGCACGGCCATGACGCAGGTGATCGACTGGGACAGCCCGCAAACCGTGGTCAGCTTTGCCCTGCCGGGGATGGATATGGACGACCCCGATTATTTCGCCGCCTTTCTGGCCAATCACATTCTGGGCGGCGGCGGGTTTTCCTCGCGCCTGATGAACGAGATCCGCGAGAAGCGGGGGCTGACCTACGGGGTCTATACCTCGCTGGTGAACGGGGTTTACGGGCCGTCATGGATGGGGGGCATGTCCAGTTCGAACGTATCGGTGGCGGAGGGTGTCGCGCTTCTGCGCGAGGAACTGGCCCGCATGGGCGAGGACGGCGTGACCGAGACCGAACTGGCCGATGCCAAGACCTATCTGACCGGCGAATATCCGCTGCGGTGGGATGGAAACTCCAAGATCGCGGGCATCCTGACGGGCATGCAACTGATCGGGCTGCCCATCGACTACCCCGACAAGCGCAGCGCGCTGATCGAGGCGGTGACGGCCGAAGACGTCGCCCGTGTCGCCCGCGAACGCCTTGGCCCCGAGCGGCTGAATATCCTGCTGGTGGGCCGCCCCGATGGGGTCTTGCAATAGCGCCGCCACCCGGCATGCCCGTTTGCGCATGAAAAGCCCGCGCCCCGGATGGTGGCGCGGGCTTTTTTACGCGAAGGTCGCGCGGTCAGTTATTGACCCGCACCGCCCCGGTTCCGCCAAGGGCAGCCCCGGCAACCGCGCCGACGGGTCCCGCGGCCACGGCACCCGCCGCCGCCCCGGTGGTGGCGCGCGTGGCGGTATTGGGACCGCAGGCCGAAAGCGTCAGCGCCGCGCCGAAAAGCGTGATCGCAACAAGTCTGGTCATCGGAATTCTCCTGATGTGGCTATGGTGGCCCAACGCGCGCCCGGTGTGCAAAGTTTCCTGACCGTGCCAGGGACCGCGCCCGAATCATTCCCTGCGCCCTCTGCGCGTGCTAGATATGGGGGCATGAACAGCCACAGCCCCCAGATACGCCCGGTCATCCGTCAGCTTGACGAAACCACCGCCAACCGCATCGCGGCGGGTGAGGTGGTCGAAAGGCCGGCCTCGGCGGTGAAGGAACTGGTGGAAAACGCGCTGGATGCCGGGGCGCGGCGGGTGGATGTGACCATCTCGCAAGGGGGCAAGGCGCTGATCCGGGTGGTGGATGACGGCTGCGGGATGGGCGCGGATGATCTGCCGCTGGCGCTGTCGCGCCATGCCACATCGAAGATCGACGGCAGCGATCTGCTGGATATTCACAGCTTCGGCTTCCGGGGCGAGGCGCTGCCAAGCCTTGCTGCTGTCGGGCGGCTTTCCATTACCTCTCGCGCGGAAGGCGCGGGTGCGGCGATCGATGTGACGGCGGGCAGGATCGGGCCGGTGCGCCCCGCGCCCGCCAATCGCGGCACCGTGGTCGAGTTGCGCGACCTGTTCTTCGCCACGCCCGCACGGCTGAAATTCCTGCGCAGCACCCGCGCCGAGACCCAGGCCATCGCCGATGTGATCCGCCGCCTTGCCATGGCCGAGCCATCGGTGGGCTTCACGCTGCATGATGACGAACGCCTGCTGTTTCGCGCCGATCCCGAGCAGGGCGACCTGTTCGATGCGCTGCATGCGCGGCTTGGCCGGGTGATGGGGCGCGATTTCATCAACAACGCCATCCGCATCGAGGCCGAGCGTGACGGCGTGCGCCTGACCGGCTTCGCGGCGCTGCCGACCTATTCGCGCGGCGCGGCGGTGGCGCAGCATGTTTTCGTCAACACAAGGCCCGTGCGCGACAAGCTGCTGATCGGCGCGCTGCGGGCGGGCTATTTCGACGTGCTGGCTTCGGGGCGACACCCTGCCGCGGTGCTGTTCATCGATTGCGACCCGCATTTCGTCGATGTGAACGTGCATCCCGCCAAGGCCGAGGTCCGTTTCCGCGAACCCGATCTGGTGCGTGGGCTGGTCGTGTCGACGCTGCGCCACCGGCTTGGCGATGCCTCGCGCGTTACCTCGGACACGGTGGGGGCGGGGGTGCTGGCGGCATTCCGGGCGGAGCCGGGTCCGGGTCCGGGCGCGGAACGGACCCCCCGGCCGATGCCGCGCTATCAGATGGATTATCGCCCCTCGGCACAGGCATTGCGCACCGCCCATGCCGCGCAGGCCCCCGCTTTCGATGGCTTTGCCGAGGCCCCCTCGGCCCGGATCGAACCCTTGCCGGATGCCCCGCCGCCCGATGCGCCCCTTGGCGCGGCGCGCGCGCAGGTCCATGAAAACTACATCATCGCGCAGACGGCGGATGGCATGGTCATCATCGATCAGCATGCCGCCCATGAACGGCTGGTTTACGAACGCCTGAAGGCGCAGGCGGCGGCGAAGGATATCCCCTCGCAGGCGCTTCTGATCCCCGAAATCGTGGACCTGCCCGAAGCCGATGCCGCCCGCATCATCGCCGCGGCCGATGATCTGGCCGCCCTTGGCCTGCATGTGGACGCTTTCGGCGGCAGCGCCGTCGCCGTGCGAGAGGTGCCCGCCCTTCTGGGCCGCGTCGATGCGGGCGCCATGATCCGCGATATCGCCGATGATCTGGCCGATCAGGGGCGTTCGGACCGGTTGCGCGCAAGGGTCGATGCGGTGCTGTCGTCGATGGCCTGCCACGGCTCGGTCCGGTCGGGCCGGCGCATGACGGGCGATGAGATGAACGCCCTTCTGCGCGAGATGGAGCGCACGCCGCGTTCCGGCCAGTGCAACCATGGCCGGCCCACATGGGTCAAACTGTCGCTGGCGGATATCGAACGCCTGTTCGGGCGCAGGGATTGACGCAGGCGCGCCCGCGCGGGACAATCGGGCGGCAATTGGGGGATGGATATGCTGGAAATCACCGCTGACAAGGTTGCCTGGGTCATCATCCGCGCGCGCGAATATGACAGCGGCGTCAACCCCTGGGCGCATAGCGGGCATCGCACGGGCCACGGCGTGACAAGCGAATTGCAGGAATTCATCGCCGCGCTGAACGATGACGAACAGGCATCCCTTGTGGCGCTGATGTGGATCGGGCGCGACAGTTTCGACGCCTCGGAACTGGCCGAGGCCATCGCCACCGCCAAATCCGAAAAGACCACCGCGACCGAGGATTACCTGATGGGCGAGCCGCGCCTTGCGGATTTCCTTGAAGCCGGGCTGGAAGCGCTTGGGATTTCCCCCGAGGATGCCGAGGATGACCTGCACCGCCCCGTCTGAACCCGTCTGAGCGCCGCGCGCCCCGGGTGGCCATGGCGCGCGAAGCCGGTTACAACACGGGCCGATGCGCCCCCGCTTCGGGGTGCGCGATGGCGATGAAAAGGGCTGCGGGATGAGTGATATCGCAACCATGTCCTTCGAGGACGCGATGAAGGAGCTGGAAGGCGTGGTGTCGCGGCTGGAAAGCGGCAATGCCTCGCTTGAGGATTCGATCAGGCTTTATGAACGCGGGGCGCTTCTGCGCGCCCATTGCGAGGCGCGGCTGCGCGCCGCCGAGGAACGGGTCGAGAAGATCACCCTCGCGCAGGGTCAGCCGGTCGGGACGACCCCGGCCGAAGGGCAGTAGCCCCGTGACGCTGCACAGGCTGCTGGCCGATACCGCCGCAGGGGTCGAGGCGGGCTTTGCGGATGCGCTGCGCGATCTGCCTGCGGGCGATCTGGGCGATGCGATGCGCTATGCGGTTTCGGGTGGCAAGCGGCTGCGCGCCGCGCTTGTGCTGGAATCGGCGCGGCTGCACGGGGTGGCGCAGGCCGCCGCGATGCCGGTCGCCCTGTCGGTCGAGGCGCTGCACGCCTATAGCCTGGTCCATGACGATCTTCCGGCGATGGATGATGACGACCTGCGCCGGGGCCAGCCGACCGTTCATGTCAGATGGTCCCAGGCCACCGCCATTCTGGCCGGCGATGCCTTGCAGACGCTGGCCTTTGAGCTGCTGACCGTTCCCCTGATCGGGCCGGATGCGGCGCGTATCGCGCTGATCGCGGGGCTGGCCCATGCGGCGGGGGCGCGCGGCATGGTCTGGGGGCAGGCCCTGGACATCGCCGCCGAAAGCGCCGATGCGGCGCTGTCGCTGAATGATATCATCCGGTTGCAGGGCAACAAGACCGGCGCGCTGATCGAATTCGCCGCCACCGCCGGGCCGGTCATCGCGGGGGCCGATCCGCGCGCGCTGCACCGCTATGCCGCGGCACTTGGGCTGGCGTTCCAGATCGCCGATGACATTCTGGACATGACCGGGGACGAGGCCGCCACCGGAAAGCGCGTCGGCAAGGATGATGCGGCGGGCAAGGCGACGTTCCTGTCCCTGATGGGGCTGAATGGTGCCCGCGCCGAGGCCGCCCGCCTTGTGGATGCGGCCATTGCCGCGCTTTCGCCCTATGGTGACGCGGCGGATAACTTGCGTGATCTGGCGCGTTTCGTTATCGACCGCAAAAGCTGAACGCGCCAAAGGGGCCGCGACATGAGCCAAGACCACCCGAAAACCCCGATGCTTGACCGGGTGAGCCTGCCCGGTGATCTCAAGCCGCTCTCGGATCGCGAGTTGCGGCAACTGGCTACGGAGCTTCGCGCGGAAACCATCAGCGCGGTCAGCGTCACCGGCGGGCATCTGGGCGCGGGGCTTGGCGTCGTGGAACTGACCGTGGCGCTGCATGCGGTGTTCGATGCGCCGCGCGACAAGATCATCTGGGATGTCGGCCACCAGTGCTATCCGCACAAGATCCTGACCGGCCGGCGCGACCGTATCCGCAGCCTGCGCATGGGGGGCGGGCTGTCGGGTTTCACCAAGCGCAGCGAAAGCCCCTATGATCCCTTCGGGGCGGGGCATTCCAGCACCTCGATCAGCGCGGC
>JAUNTV010000074.1 GCA_030538515.1 Paracoccus sp. (in: a-proteobacteria) | reverse complement strand
CCGCCTTTTGCGCCACATCCTGCGCCCAGTCACCATTCACCGAGCCGACGATCCTGAACTGCGGATGCGCCGCCACGCCCGCCTCGATCCCGGCGTGGATCTCGTCATCGACCGACACGCCCGCGAGACCGCGGATTTCCAGCAGGTTGCCGCCCTCGGGCAGACGCGTGGCGAGATAGTCGATCTCATCAGCGCCCATCTGGCGGAAATCGACCTGAATGCGCCAGGCGCAAGGCTCGCTGACGATGCCGTCGAAGGACACGACCGTGATCCCTGCGTCGCAGGCCTCCTTGACCGCGCCGTTCAGCGCCGTGGGCGAGGCCGCGTTCACCACGATCGCATCATAGCCTTGCAGGATCATGTTCTGGATCTGCGCGGCCTGTTCGGTCGCCTGATTTTCGGCGGTGGTAAAGGCGTCGGCGGCGGCCACCACGCCATCGGCAACCGCCTGACCGGTCACGCGCGCCCAGCTTTCCAGCATCGCCTGACGCCAGCTGTTGCCCGCATAGTTATTCGACAGCGCAATCTTCTTGTCGGCGGTATCGGCGAATGCGCCTGCCCCCGCCGTCAGCATTCCGGCCAAAGTCGTGGCCAGCAGAACCCGGTTCCGAGCTTTCATGTCTTCCTCCTCCCATCGGGCGGCGGTCTGCGACCGCTCCTGCCCGTCTCCTGCCATCATGATCCGTCAGGGAAGGCGGTCTGCAAAGTCAAAAATTCGCGCGCCCCTGCGCTCATCCGCGCGGCAGTTGCGGGAACCCGCAAGAGATGCGCGCCAATCTGGCGCGATGCGGCGCGCTGTGCCATCCTGTCACGACACCCGAAAGGGGGACCGCCCGATGATGGAAACCCATGCCGCAACCCTGCCCGCCCCTGCCGATGAGGAAGCGGGCGCGTTGCAACCCTATCTGTTTCGCATATCAAGGGCGCTTGCCGGGCGGCTTGACTTTCGCTCGGCCATCAACAGCGTCGCGCAGGATATCCGCTGTTTCCTGCCCTATGACCACCTGGATATCTGCCTGCTTCGCCATGACGGCCGGCTGTCCGCCGCCTATGAAACCGGCATCGACACGGCATGGGGCCGCATCGAAGGCAGCGTCGAAAGCAGCCCGATCCGCGATTTGCTGACCGGCGCGGTCGATCATTTCCTGACCGGCGACGCAACGAACGATCTGCGCTTCCAGCATTCCGATACTTTCTGCGCGCCCATCCGCGAACACGGGCTTCGCTCGCGTGTGCATGTGCCGCTGGTGGTCTCGGACGGGATCATCGGCGCGCTGAGCATCTCGCGCACGATGGCCGATGCTTACGGCGCGCGCGACGTGATTTCCGCCCGTTTCGTGGCCGATCTGATCTCGCCCTATATGTTCGCCTTGCGCGAGGCAGAGCGGTCCCGCCATGCCGCCATTGTCGAGGCCGAGGCCCGCGCCCGCGAAGAAGGGCTGCGTCAGGGTGCGCTGAACCTGACCGAGGCCCTTGAGAAAGAGCGTCAGCGGATCGGCATGGATCTGCACGATCAGGTTCTGGCCGATCTCAGCCGGCTGATGCGCGAACTGTCGCAACCCGGCGGGGTCGACAGCGAGACCGTGCGCGCCCGGCTTGATCACAGCGTGGCCGAGCTGCGGCGCGTGATCGACGAGGCCGTGCCGACGATCCTTGAGATGTTCGGCTTCGCCCATGCGCTGCGCGTGCATATGGAGCGCGCGGCCGTCTCGGGCGAGGCGATAGACCTGCGCGGCGATGACGAGGCGGTCATAGACCGGCTTGATCCCGTGGTGCGCATCGCCCTGTTTCGCATCGCCCAGGAAGCCATCAACAATGCCTGCCGCCATGCCGGTGCCCGGCGGGTCGAACTGCGCATCATCGCCGGTGCAAGGCTGCGCATGATCATTGCCGATGACGGGCGCGGCATGCCTGCGGAAATCCGGCGCGCCGCCCATAACGGGGGCCTGTCGCATATGCGCACCCGCGCCCAGTTGATCGGCGCCCGGCTTTCGATGCGCAGCGGGCCAAGTGGCACCAGCGTCAGCGTTGTCATGCCGATGCCCGCGCATCTGCGGAACCGGCCAGCCCCATGAAGATTCTTCTCGTCGAGGACGATCCGATGCATGCCGTCTTCATGCGCGAGGCCGTGATGCAGGCGCTGCCCGAGGTCACTCAGGTGCTTGCCGCCGATAATGGCCGCGACGGCGAGGCGCTTGCCCGCCAGCAGGTCGCGGCCATCGTGATGGATCTGCAAATGCGCGACCGCAACGGGATCGACGCGGCCCGCACGATCTGGTCCGAGCGCCCGGAGACCCGCATCCTCTTCTGGTCGAACTACGCGGATGAGGCCTATCTTCGCGGCCTTGCCCGGATCGCGCCCATCGGTTCGCCCTATGGCTATGTGCTGAAAACCGCCCCCGTTCAGCGCCTGCATCTGGCGCTGCGCGCCGTCCTGATCGAAGGACAGGTGCTGATCGACCGCGAGATCCATCGCTTGCAGCAAAAGCAATCCCGCCCCAGCACGACCCTGACCGAGGACGAATATGTGGTGCTTCTGGACATGGCCGTCGGCCTGCCCGATCTTGCCATCGCACGCCGTCGCGGCATGTCAGAGCGCACGGTCCAGAACCGCCTTCTTTCCGTCTATGACAAGCTGGAAGTGGACCTGCCCGATCAGGGTGCCCCCCCGATCAACAAAAGGGTCCGCGCCATCGCGCGCGCTTTGATCAGCGGGATACTGAACGCCGAAGCCCTGCGCATCGCCGAACGCGAAATGCACGACTGGGTGCGCCGCCACCTTCCGTAATGACCCGGCAAGGCTCACCGGTCAAAACCACCGCTTTTCATGCGGTTTCGATCTTCGAGCTTTCGATCAGGCTTTCGGGTTCGAGAAATGGACATGGGTGATGCCGATCCCGGCCTCGTCATCCTCAATGGCGGAAAGCACCAGATCGTGCCCCGCGACATGAGCCGACAGCCTGATCTGCGGGTGACGTGCCGGGACATCCGCCCGCAGGGGCGCGGGAACCCCCTGGTCATCCCCTCGGTCGTATGATGAATGCCGACCCCCGGGCGCGCGCGATGCCGAAATGATCCATCGCCCCGCACATCGGGCCATGGCGCGCCAGCTGCACATATCCCCGGATCATCCAGATCGGACAGGCGTTCCCCGCCAGTCCTTCCCCCGCGTGAAGACGGTGGGCCGAGGGGGCCTAACCCTCGGTCGCTTCCTCATCGGTTTCCTCGGCCTCGATATCGGCCTCATTGTCGGGGGGCATGGGCGCGCGGCGCCGCGCGGCCTGTGCCAGCAGGATGAACCCGATGGGCGAAGTCGTCATGATCATCAGCGCGATGACCAGTTCGCGCAGCACCGGCTGGTTTTCCGTGGTGCTGTAGAAGATCACCGAGGCCAGCACGATCGCCGCCGTCCCCCAGCTTACCCCCAGCGTCGGCGCATGCAGCCGGTCGTAGAAATCGCGGAAGCGCACCAGCCCCAGATTCCCCAGAAGCGTCAGGGTCGAGCCGATCACCAGAAACAGCGAAACCAGGATGGCGACAATCGGGTGAAGCTCGGGCAGGTTGCTCATTCGATCACCTCGCCACGCAGCAGGAATTTGGCCATTGCGGCGGTGGTGGCGAAGCCGAGAAAGGCGATCACGGCGGCGACCTCGAAGAAGAAATGCGAGCCGCTGCGCAGCCCGATCACCAGCGTCAGCAGCATGATATTGATATACAGCGTATCGATGCCCAGCACCCGGTCATGCGCGCGCGGCCCGATCATCACCCGCCAGCAGGCCATCAGGCACCCCAGCACCAGCGCCAGTTGCGCATAGGCCACAGCGATGGAAAACAGGGTCTGGCTCATTCGAAAATCTCCTTCAGCAGCCGCTCATAGGTCATGAAGTCGCGCAACAGCCGGTCAGGCTGGCGCAGGTCCAGCACATGCAGCATCAGCCGCCCGGTTTCGGTATCGAAATCGATCCAGACCGTGCCCGGCGTGCCGGTGGCGATGATGCCCAGAAGCGCCAGCGCGCCCTTGTCGCGAAGCGTCAGGTCGATGTGAAAGAAGCCCGAGCTTTTATGCGCGACCTCGGGGCCGGCAAGGACGATCCTGGCCACGCCGATATTCGAGCGGATGATATCGGTGAACACTTTCCAGCTTAGCCCGATGATCGGGCGAAACCGGCGAATGCGCACCTGCGGCAGGTCCAGCGGCTCGGATGCGGCGATGGCGATCCAGGCGACGATCATGCCAAGGACCAGTTGCGGCAGGCTGAAGCTGGTCAGCAGCAGCCAGATCACCACAAGGCAGGCGGCCATGAAGGGGCGGTTGAGAAGCTGGGTCATGGCGCGGCGTCTCCGGTGTCGTTTTCAGGGCGCAGCGCCGGATCGACCGGGCGCACGGACATCACGGTCTCGGCATAGGTGCCCGATAAAAGCCCCTCGGCCGAGCGCAGCGTCATCCGCATCACCGGCTCGGCGCGCAGCGACAGAAGCACCAGTGCGGCAAGCAGAAGGGCGACGGGCGCGGTCTCCAGTGCCAGCACCTTCGGCGGATTTTCCGCATGCACCCAGAAGCGCGAGATGCCGAATTGCATCAGCGAGATCAGCACCGCAAAGCCCGAGCCAAGCAGAACCAGCACGAACACCCAGACCAGAAGCGGCACGGCACCCGCGCGGCCTTCCCCGATCAGCCCCGAGATCATGGCGAATTTGCCGATGAAGCCGGTAAAGGGCGGCAGGCCCGCAACCACCATGGCCAGGGCCGCGAACAGAACGCCGGCCGCGACCAGCGATCCGGGCGTGGCGGCGGCGGGGGCGTCGTCGTCCTCGACCGCGCCAAGGCCCATCGGACCCCAGCCGAATTTTTCGGTATCGGGGATCGGCTGCGGGGCCTCGTCCTTTTCCTCTTCCGGCTCGCGTGAGACGGCCTCGGACAGCAGAAGCAGCCCGCTGACCGCAAGGGTCGAGCCGATCAGATAGTAAAGCGCGCCACCAAGCGCGCGCACCCCCCCGTCCAGAAGCGCCATGCCCACGACCGCCATCGCCGTGCCCGATGAAATCAGTGCCACATGGCTGGCCCTGCGGCTGAGCTGGCCACCCGAAAGCGCGCCAAGCGCCCCGTAGACCATGGTGATCGTGCCGCCCGCGACCAGAAGCGCGCCGCCAAATCCCGGCGCGCCGCTTTCGGGGCCGTAAAGCAGCATCGACATCCGAAGGATCGCATAGACGCCCACCTTGGACATCAGCGCCAGCATGGCCGCAACCGGGGGCGCGGCAGTCGAATAGGTCTGCGGCAGCCAGAAGCCCACCGGCCATATGCCCGCCTTGATCAGAAAGGCGATGCCCAGAATGGCCGCGCCCGCGTTGAACAGCGGCTGCGTGGCCGGGTCGAGTTCCGCCGCCAGCACCGAAAGCTGCGCCATGTTCAGCGTGCCGGTCACGCCATAGATCAGCGCCACCCCGATCAGGAACAGCAGCGATGCCGTCAGGTTGACCGCGATATATTGCAGCCCGACCCGGATGCGGTCCACGCCCGATCCGTGCAGCACCAGCCCGTAGGATGCCGCCAGCATCACCTCGAAGAAGACGAACAGGTTGAACAGGTCCCCGGTCAGGAAGGCCCCGTTCATCCCGAACAGCAGGAACTGGAACAGCGAATGGAAATGCTGGCCCTTCCCCTGCCATCCGGCCGTCGCATAGATCAGCGCCGGCAGCGCGAGGATCGCGGTCAGCATGACCATCATCGCGCCAAGCCGGTCCAGCACCAGCACGATGCCCATGGGCACCGGCCAGTTGCCCAGCAGATAGACGCGCAGCACCGCGTCCTCATCGGCGCGGTCAAGCAGTTGCAACGAGACCACCAGCAGCGCCACGACCGAGACCAGCCCGAGCGAGGATTTCATCCAGCGCCGGCGGTCATCGTAAAACAGCATCACCGCACCGGTGATCAGCGGGATCAGAAGCGGCGCGATCAGCAGATGTTCGGGGGTGAATTCGGCAGGCCCGAACATCAGCGACGCTCCCTTCCGTCAACATGGTCGGTGCCGGTCGAACTGCGCGCGGCCAGCAGCACCACCAGAAACAGCGCCGTGGTGGCGAAGCTGATGACGATGGCGGTCAGCACCAGCGCCTGCGGCACCGGGTCGGCATAGGCGCTCGGGTCGACGAAGCCGCCCTTGGGCATCACCGGGGGCGCGCCCACGCGCGGGCGGCCCATGCCGAAGATGAACAGGTTGACGCCGTAAGCCAGCAGGCACAGCCCGCAAATCACCTGAAACGTGCGCGGACGCAGCAGCAGCCAGATCCCCGATCCGGTCACGGTGCCGATGGCAAGGGCCAGGATAAGGGTCATTCTGCGCTCCTGTCAGGGGTTGGGCCGGGGGTGGCAAGCGCCGCGCCCCCGGGGGGTGGTTCGGGTCCGGGTTCCGGCTCGGGTTCGGGTTCGGCCTCGCTTCGGTCGCGGGCACGGCGCGCGCCGACCCGCAGCGACTGGTGCGCGATGGAAATCACCGTCAGCACCACCGAGCCCAGCACGACCGCAAAGACCCCCAGATCAAAAAGAAGCGCAGTCGCCGCCGGCACCTGCCCGATGATCGGGAACTGGACGTATTGGGCATGCGCGGTCATGAACGGATAGCCAAACAGCCATGATCCCGTCCCCACCAGCACGCTGAGGCAAAGCCCGAAGGCGATCCAGCGCACCGGCAGCACGGTCAGCTTGCCTTCGACCGTGCGCACATCCGAGCCGATATATTGCAGCGTCAGCCCGATGGCCAGCGTGACACCCGCCGCGAAGCCGCCGCCCGGCAGGTCATGGCCGCGCAGGAAGAAATAGCTGGCCAGCATGATCGTCAGCGGGAACATCCAGGCGATCAGCAGCGCGGGCACATAGATGACATCCGCCAGCGCCTTGTCCCCCAGACGCGACCGCGCACGCGGCGGATCGGCACTTTCGGGCGCCGGGCGGAACCGGCGCAGCAGCGCGAAGATGGTCAGCGCCACGATGCTGAGCACGACGATCTCGCCCAGCGTGTCGAAAGCACGGAAATCCACAAGGATGACATTGACCACATTGGTCCCGCCGCCTTCGGAATAGGCGTTGCGCAGGAACCAGTCCCCCACCCCCGAAACCGGAGGCGCGGCAAAGACGGCATAGGATATCGCCGCGATCCCGGCACCACCGCCAATCGCGATGGCCAGATCACGGCCCCGGCGCAGCCGCGCCAGCCAGTCATCGTCACCCGCAATCCCGGCATTGCGCTGCGGCAGCCAGCGCAGGCCCAGCAGCAGCAGGATCGCGGTCGTGATCTCGACCACAAGCTGGGTCAGCGCCAGATCCGGTGCCGAAAGCCAGGCGAAGGTGATCACCGTCATCAGCCCGACCCCGCCAAGCATGACCAGCGCCGCGAAGCGGTGATATTTCGCCTGCGAGGCGACGCCCACCGCGCAGACGCAGCCGATCAGCCAGAGGATCGCAAAGACCGCCTCGGACAGCCCGATCTCGGGCGCGGCAGGCACCCAGACCGTGCCGGGAAGCGCAACGAAGGCCACCATCAGCGTCAGCAGCACCAGAATCAGCATCTGGGTTTGCAGGCTGCCCGCCGAAAGCACCCCGTGGAACGCCGGTGCCACGCGGTCGGTGATGATGCGGATCATGCGCTCGAACAGTCTCAGCCCGTCGAACAGGCGGAACCTCGGCTCCTCGTCCGGGGCAAGCTTCGTCCATGGCAGCGTCACCAGATAGATGCCGATCCCGGCAATGAAGGCGATGATGCTCATGATCAGGGGCGTGTTGAACCCGTGCCACAGATAAAGGCTGAAGGTCGGCGTCTCGGCACCGAGGATCGATTGCGCGGCGTCTTGCAGGACCGAGCCAAGGACATAGGCCGGGAAGATCCCGATCGCCAGGCATAGCAGCACCAGCAGCTCGACCGGGCGGCGCATCGGCGCTGGCGGCTCATGCGGGGGCATGATCGGCAGGTCGGCCGCGGGTGGCCCGAAGAACACCGAAAGGATGAAGCGCAGCGAATAGGCCACGCTGAAAGCGCCCGCAATCGTCGCGGCATAGGGCAGGATATTGTCCAGCGCGCTGCCATTGTTCCAGGCATAGGTGGCCTCGAAGAACATCTCTTTCGACAGGAAGCCGTTCAGCAGCGGCACCCCCGCCATCGAGGCCGAGGCCACGATCGCCAGCGTCGCCGTCACCGGCATCCATCGCCTGAGGCCGGAAAGCCGGCGCATGTCGCGGGTGCCGGTCTCATGGTCGATGATCCCCGCCGCCATGAACAGTGACGCCTTGAAGACCGCGTGATTGATGATGTGGAACACCGCCGCGACGATGGCGGCGGGGCTGCCGATCCCGGCAAGCGCGGTGATCAGGCCCAGATGGCTGATCGTCGAATAGGCCAGAAGCCCCTTGAGATCCTGCTTGAACAGCGCCACCACCGCGCCGAAGGTCAGCGTCAGCATGCCCGTCCCCGCGACCAGCAGGAACCACGCATCCGTGCCGCCGACGACCGGGAAGAAGCGGATCAGCAGGAACACCCCCGCCTTCACCATGGTCGCCGAATGCAGATAGGTCGACACCGGCGTCGGCGCGGCCATGGCACCGGGCAGCCAGAAGTGAAAGGGAAGCTGCGCCGATTTGGTGAATGCCGCCAGCAGCAGCAGGATCAGGATCGGCATGTAAAGCGGGTGGCTGCGCACCAGATCGCCGCTGGCCAGCACCGCATCCAGTTCGAAACTGCCCGCGACATGGCCGATCATGATCATCGAGGCCAGCAGGCACAGCCCGCCCCCCGCCGTCACCGTCAGCGCGACCCGCGCGCCCTGACGCGCCTCGTGTTTCTGGTGCCAATGCGCGATCAGCAGGAACGAGGTGATGCTGGTCAGTTCCCAGAACACCACCAGCATGATGATATTGCCCGATGTCACCACCCCCGTCATCGAGCCGGTGAAGGCCAGAAGCGCCGCATGGAAGCGCGAGGCCGAATCGCCATCGGGCATGTAGTAGCGCGCATAGATCACCACCAGCAGCCCGATCCCCGCCACCAGCGCCATCATCAGCCAGGAAAACCCGTCCAGCCGGAAGCGCAGGTTCAGCCCCAGACTGTCCACCCATCGGATCGTCATCGTGACGACCTGCCCGTCCGTCACCCAGTCCTGAAGCGCAAACAGCGTGCCGAACATCACCATCATCACCACCGCGCTAAGCGCGGTCAGCGCGTTACGCGCCTCGCTCGGCAGGGTCGCGACGATAAGCGCCCCAAGAAAGGGAAGCAAAATCAACAGTATCAGAAGGTTCTGGGCGATCATGCGGGTCTTCGTTCTCCTGTTCACATGAACGAACCGGCCGCGGGGACCGTCGGGGCGGGGCGGCCCATGGGGGGGCCGGAATGGGCGAATCTCAGGCAAGCCAAGGCTCTCGGGCACCGGCCGAGGGACAGGCCAAACCGATCCATCGGGGCAACCGCGTGCCGAACATATCTGCGAAGGTTTGCGGCGGCAACCGCAAGCCGCGCAACTTGCCCGCAAAGAAACCCAGGTTTTTAAGGGGTCTGCCCGGCAACCCTCTGCCACGCCGGTTCACATCCCGGTTATGACCGGCAGGACGCATCGCGCGCCATGCCGCCCCGGCCGCCCCGACGGCTTCAAACCCGGCAGCGCCGACCCGCTGGCGGCATCGAAAAGAGTAGCGACCGCGCCTGATTCCGAAAACCCGAATCGCTTCGGCAGGGCAAGCGGCCGTATCTTCGCCCAGGCCGGCAGGGGCCTACATCACGGGATGAAACTTTCAGTCAGCTTCTGCGGGTCAAGGGTTTCCTCGATGACCTTGCGCAGTGACGGGCCATCGCTGAACGGGAACGCCGTTTTCAGCATGGCATCGGTTTCTTCCGTCGCGCGCCTGGCCCCGACAAGCTCGGGCGCCTCGCGCCGGGCGCGAACGGCAATCGCATCCTGCACGCGGCCGTCCCTGTGGATCACCTGATCGTAGCCATTGGTATTGTTGGTGGAATGGCGGGTATAGTGATAGGCGACGAATTCATCATCCCGGTGGCCCAGATGCTTTTCGGCATAGCGGGTATGCTGGATGCTGAACGGGCTTGACGTATCATGCGGCTCCTTGACGATCCCGTAGCCGATGGCGATGCCAAGCTTCCTGAAGGGCCTGTGGCGCGCGGTCCCATGATCCAGATAGCCGATGATGCCCCGCGTGAACGAGATGACACCGGGGGCATCAAGCGGTTCTGCCGCAAGCTTGAGCCGCCTGACATAATCAGCCGCCAGGCCGTCATCATCGTCCAGCCGGAAATGCAGCGCGCGATCCTTGCGATCGTTGCTCGCCTCCAGCATCAGCGGCCGGGATGCCTTCTTGATCGACGGGTCCGAGGTCCAGAGAATGCGGATATTGCTGTCCCCCTCGACCAGCGCCTCAAGCCGGTCACGGAATGCGCCGGGCATCTGTTCCGATGCGATAATGGCGAACTGGAAGTCCTGGTCGGTCTGGTTGCGGATGCTGGGAAGCGTAATCTTCTCGAACAGATGAAACCGGACAGCCATACGCTGCGGGTTCCACAGCAGCGCCATGGCCTTGTCGACATCCTGTATGGCCCGGCCCGTGTCGCTGGTGCCGAAATATGAAAACCGACAGTGGCCGACGACATTCATCACGATCTTCCCGGAATGGCTGCTTTGACCGAGAACTATCTGAAAACGCGCGGCTCTGCTAGGATCAACACCACAGCCACAACGCGAAAAGCCAGCGGGGTGCGTGCAATGATGAACAAGGGATCAACCGAAGGGCTGATGGTAGCGGAGGAGGGATTTGAACCCCCGACACAAGGATTATGATTCCTCTGC
>JAUNTV010000073.1 GCA_030538515.1 Paracoccus sp. (in: a-proteobacteria) | reverse complement strand
TGTGGCGGTCGGATTTCATCGAATAGGGCGCGGCGCGCTGTTCGGCGAAATGGATGATCGCATCGGGGCGCATTTCGGCCAGCCATTGCTTGAGGCGTTCGAATTCCTGCGCCAGATTGAGCAGGTGGAAATGGATCTGCTGGCCCGTTTCCTGTTTCCAGATCCGGCAGCGTTCCTGAATGCTGTCCATCGGCGTCAGCGATTGCACACCCAGTTCGGTGTCGATCCAGCGGCGCGAGAGATTGTCGATGATATGCACCTCATGGCCGAGCGCCGAGAGATGAAGCGAGGTCGGCCAGCCGACAAAGCCATCGCCGCCGAGAACCGCAATACGCATGAAAATTCCTTTTTCTTGCAGCATGTTCCGGCTTGAGTGACCGGATGCGCCGCCGTTTTCGTCCGATCAGTAAGGCGGTGGTGTGACGCTCGCAAGACGGAAATGTGACAGGGTGGTGACAGGGCGGAATGGTGCCTGTTTCAGCCGATCAGCAGCACATGGACGAAGCCCGGACCATGGGCGCCGCGCACGAAGAAGCCTTCGATATCGGTGGTGCCCGACGAGCCGGTGATCAGCACCGCATTGCGCGGGCGCATGCCGGCATAGCTGGCGTAATCGTCAAGGAAGGGCAGGATGCGCGCGGTCTCCAGCACCACCAGCCAGTGGCGCGGCAGCATGGCGTTCAGGATCGGCTGATCGGGGGCGGAATGGATCACGACAGAACCCGTCTCGGCGATGCCCCAGCTGGCGACGGAGATGGCTGCGGCCTCGTCCGGGGCGCAGGGGCCATGTGTGGCGATGCCCGCGCCCGCCAGCGCATCGAGCCGCGCATCGCCGCTGACCGAAAGCCTGTGCGCCAGCCCGTGGCCGTCAAGATAGGCCGTGACCGCAGCCGGAAGCGCCTGCCAGCCCGCCAGCCGGTCCAGCGTGACCCCAAGCGCGGGATTGGCGCATTTTTCGATAAAGGCCGAGACCGGATCAGGCCCGGCCAGATCGGGGCGGATCTGGTCCAGATCGGCCAGAAGGGCGGCGGCACCGGCGCGGATCTCGTCAAGGGAGCGGCGCGGAAGCGTGCCATCGGTCCCCCGTGTCAGGCCGGCACGAACGGCGGCCAGGATATCGTCGCGCGCGGTCATTGCGGGCCTCCGTTGCCGTATTTGCGATGCTGCGCCATGAAGCTGCGCGCCGCCGGTTTCGGCAGATCGCGGCTTGCGGTCCAGCCGCCCGCGAAGGGCATGCGCCTGATCCAGCCGCCGCGCCCGAAAAGGCGCATCACCGGCAGCGCCAGCCGCGTGCCAAGGTGGTAAAGCC
This sequence comes from Paracoccus sp. (in: a-proteobacteria), assembly GCA_030538515.1. Lineage (GTDB taxonomy): Bacteria > Pseudomonadota > Alphaproteobacteria > Rhodobacterales > Rhodobacteraceae > Paracoccus. Next base: position 9,633 of record JAUNTV010000073.1, on the reverse strand, counting down.
GGGGCCTGCGCGCGGCGAACCCCCAAAGACCAAGCCCCATGCGCATCGCCCCGGCCTCTTGCTGGTTGTCCCAGGCGCGCACACGCCATGCTTTCAGAAGCGTGGGCAGCGGAATGCGGACCGGGCAGACCTCTTCGCAGCGGCCATTCATGGTGCAGGCCTGCGGCAGATCGCGGCTGGCGGCCAGCCCGTCGAGAACCGGCGTCAGCACCGCCCCCATCGGCCCCGGATAGGTGCCCCCGTAAGCATGCCCGCCGATCTGGCGGTAGACCACGCAATGGTTCATGCAGGCCCCGCAGCGGATGCAGCGCAGCATCTGGCGGAATTCGTCACCCACCATGCGCGAGCGGCCATTATCGACCAGAACGATGTGCATTTCCTCGGGCCCGTCGGCATCGCCGGGGCGTTTGGGGCCGCAATGGAAGGTGGTGTATTGCGTGACCTCGCCCCCGGTGGCCGAGCGCACCAGAACGCGCAGAAGCGCCATGGCATGCGCGGTCGAGGGCACCAGCTTTTCGATCCCCGCGGTCACGATATGGATGCGCGGCGGCGTGGTGGACAGTTCGGCATTGCCCTCATTGGTGACGGTGCAGGTGGCCCCGGTATCGGCGACCAGGAAATTCGCGCCCGAAATCCCCACATCCGCCGCCATGAATTTCGCGCGCAGCACCCGCCGGGCCGAGGCCACCATCGAGGCCGGATCATCGGCATCGGGCGGCGGGTGGTGATCCTTGAAGAACAGGGTGGCCACATCCTCGCGCGTGCGGTGCATGGCGGGCCAGATGATATGGCTGGGGCGTTCATGGGCAAGCTGGATGATATGTTCGGCCAGATCGGTCTCGACCCGCTCGATGCCCGCGTCTTCCAGCGCATGGGGCAGGCCGATTTCCTCGCCCAGCATGGATTTCGCGCGGGTGACGATCTTTGCATCCGCATCGGTGCAGATCTTGGTGACGATGGCGGCGGCCTCGGCCGCGTCGCGCGCCCAATGGACATGGGCACCGGCAGCGCGGGCGTTTTCCTCGAATTCGGTCAGGTAGTGGTCGAGATTGGCGATGACGTGATCGCGGATCGCCGCGCCGCGCACACGGGCGGCCTGAAATTCGGGGAAGGCACCCACCGCCGCCGCGCGCTTGGTCTCGGCGGTGCCGGTGGTGCGATCGATCGCGGTTTTCAGGTTCCTGTCGGCCAGTGCCGCATGGGCGCGGGCCTTGAAACTGGCGGGTTGGGCGGGCGCGCTCATGGGGTTTCCCCTTCTCCGATGGCGGGGCCGTCGGCCATGCCGGCCAGAACCTCGATGGTGTGGAAGCAGCGGGTCGTCGCCCCTTCGCGGTTCAGCCGCCCGGCCATGTTCATCAGGCAACCCAGATCCCCCGCCAGCAGCAGATCGGCCCCGGTGGCGGTGATATTCGCGGTCTTTTCGCTGACGATGGCGGTCGAGATATCGGGGTATTTCACGCAGAAGGTGCCGCCGAAGCCGCAACAGACATTGGCGCCTTGCAGCGGGCGCATTTCCAGCCCGTCCACGGCGGCCAGAAGCGCGCGCGGCTGTGCCTCGATCCCCAGTTCGCGCAGGCCCGAGCAACTGTCGTGATAGGTGGCCGAGGCATCGAGCCGGATGCCTTCGGGCTGCCAGCCCATGACATCACTCAGAAAACCAAGGATTTCATGGGATTTCGCGGCCAGAGCCTCGGCCCGGCGGCGCCAGTCGGCATTGCGCATCAGGCCCGGATAGCTGCGGATCTGCCCCACGCAGGACCCCGAGGGCGCGACCAGATAGTCATAGGCTTCGAAATGTTCGATCACCTGACGCGCCAGTTTCTCGGCGCTGTCGGCATCACCGCTGTTGCCGGCAGGCTGGCCACAGCAGGTCTGGGCGCGGGGAACCTCGACCGTGCAGCCCGCGCGTTCCAGCAGCCTCAGCGCGGCCCATCCGATCTGGGGGCGCATCGTATCGACAAGGCAGGTGACGAAAAGACCTACGCGGATCTGATCAGGCATCTGGCAACCTCCGGCTGGACAGGCCAAGCCTGCCGCAAATTCCGGCCCTGTTCAACGGGCTTCGGCGGGGGAGGCGATATCAAGCCGCCCGGTCTGGCCTGCGGCGAAGCGGCGCAACACGGCGGGATAAAGGCGATGTTCCAGCACGAGCACCCGCGCGGCAAGGCTGCCCGGCGTATCGCCCGGCAGCACCGGCACCCTGCCCTGCCCGAGAATCGGCCCCGCATCCAGATCCTGCGTGACCAGATGCACGCTGGCACCGGCTTCCCGGTCACCAGCGGCAATCGCGCGGGCATGGGTATCGAGACCGGGATATTTCGGCAGAAGAGAGGGGTGGATATTCAGCATCCGCCCGCTGTAACGGGCGACGAAATCCGGGGTCAGAATGCGCATGAACCCCGCCAGCGCGATGATATCGGGGCGCGCGGCGTCCAGATGGGCGATCAGCGCGGCCTCGAATGCGGCGCGGTCGCGGCCGAAGGGGCGGTGATCGACGGCGAAGGTCGCCACGCCAAGGGCGGCGGCGCGGGCCAGCCCGCCAGCCGCGGGATCATTGGCACCGACCAGAACCGCCCGCGCCGGATGATCGCCCGTCATGCTTTCCACCAGACGAAGCATGTTCGACCCCCCGCCCGAAATCAGGATGGCGACGCGCTTCACGTCAGGCTGCCGCGATAGCTGACGCCTGCCCCCGATGTGACCGCGCCCAGACGGAAGACGGTCTCGCCCGCATCGGCCAGAAGCGCGCCAAGCGCGTCGGCGCGATCCGCCGCCACCACCAGCACCATGCCGATGCCGCAGTTGAAGGTTTTCAGCATCTCGGCCTCGGCGATATGGCCAGCCGCCGCCAGCCAGCGGAACACCGCCGGAAGCGCCCATGCGTCAAGATCGATATCCGCCCCCAGCCCGTCGGGCAGGATTCGGGGCAGGTTCTCGGTCAGCCCGCCACCGGTGATATGGGCAAGCCCGTGCACGCCGCCCGCCCGGATCGCCGCCAGCGCCGGTGCCACATAAAGCCGCGTCGGCACCAGAAGCGTACGGCCAAGCGGGCCATCGGCGAAGGGCGCGGGGCTTTGCCAGTCAAGCCCCGCCGCTTCCGCCACCTTGCGCACCAGCGAATAGCCGTTCGAATGCACCCCGTCCGAGGCCAGCCCCAGCAGCACGTCGCCCTGCGCCACATCGCGCGGCAGATCGGCCCCGCGTTCCATCGCGCCGACGGCAAAGCCCGCAAGGTCGAAATCACCATCGTGATACATGCCCGGCATTTCCGCCGTCTCGCCCCCGATCAGCGCGGCACCCGCGCGCCGGCAGCCCTCGGCAATGCCGGTGACGACGCGCGCGGCCTCATCCACCGACAGCCTGCCGGTGGCGAAATAATCAAGGAAGAACAATGGCTCGGCGCCCTGGCAGACCAGATCGTTCACGCACATGGCGACCAGATCGATGCCAAGCCCGTCCAGCTCTCCCGTGTCGATGCCGATGCGCAGCTTGGTGCCCACGCCATCAGTCGCGGCGACAAGGATCGGGTCGCTGTAGCCTGCGGCGCGCAGGTCGAACAGCGCCCCGAAACCGCCAAGCCCGGCCATGGTTCCGGCCCGCTTCGTCGCCGCCGCGGCGGGCTTGATGCGTTCGACAAGCTCATTTCCGGCATCGATATCGACCCCGGCTGCGGCATAGGAAAGGCCCTGTTCACGCTTGGTCATGCTCATCCTTTCTGACATTGCCTTCCGATAGACGATGCCGCGTGGCGGAGCAATGGCAAGCACACGCCCTGCCCGCTTGACCCCGCGCCCGAGTTTGCTTAACCGGGGCTGGACGGGCCTGTAGCTCAACGGTCAGAGCAGGGCGCTCATAACGCCTTGGTTGGGGGTTCGAATCCCTCCGGGCCTACCAGAAATATTGCCAGCCAAGCGATACCCGATAGCCGGGTGCCATGCCGCTATCCGTTTTTGAATTCCGTGGAATTCATGTATCCTCAAATCATCAGAGGCTCAGGTTTTTACACAGATCACAGCGAAAATGGCATCACGTCCCGGATGAACAGCCCGACACATCACGACGGCGACACCCCTTTGGTGCCGCCACCCGCCACCCGGCCGGCATCGGGCCAGCCGGTGGTGCCTGCCGATCCCCATGGTATCATCCTGCGTAGCGAGGCCGCGGAAAGCTGGCTGCAATCCCTGCTGTTGTTTGACACCATAACCTGCAGAGAGGCGGGATTATCTGGGAACAGCCGGGTAGAGGCGGTTGAGGCCAGTATTTACTGGGTGTTTGGCGGGTGGTGTGGGCGTGCGGTGCCGACGTGGGCTTGTCATGCAGTGAGGCTTGAAACGGGCCTTACAGCGGTGTTTGACAGGTGCCCGGCGACTATTGCTGCCGGGGGCGCAGAGCGCGTATAAAACCAGTAAAAAAGGTGTTTCCGGCGTCAGGCGATGGTGGAAAGTGCCTGCTGCCTGAAATCCTGACATGCACATTTCGCCGCGAGTTCCGAAAGCCATTTGCATGTTTGATTAAATACAATGAAATCCGAACATTAGCGATCCGCACCGCCGATCCTGCCCCGCGCGAACATGCAAATGATTTTTGGCCGTCAGACCGGATAACGGTCGTTTCGCGGCGCGCTCATCGGCTGCTATCGGAAGAGCATCCGCCAGAATCAGGACCGCAGCTCTTGTCACCGCGATTATCCTTTCAGCCCCCGACGTCACGGATGGCGATACGCTGCGCGCCGGCGGCACCCATTATCGGCTTTGGGGCGTCGACGCGCCTGAGCGTCGCCAGCCCGGCGGCGTGGACGCTGCCCGCGTGCTGGTTCAGATTATCAGCGGGCAGCGGCTGACCTGTGAGCACATGCATACGGATCGTTATGGCTGGCCCGTGGTCCGCTGCGTCAGGCCGAATGGTGCTGATATCGCCTGCGAGATGGTCGCCACCGGCCGCGCCAGCGACTGGCCTCGTTACAGCAGTGGATATTGCTCCAAATGTGATCGCCGCTGATTTTCCAGCGGCGATCAGCGTCACATCACCTGAAATTGCTGACCAGCAACTCGGCGCGCTGTGTGGCGCCATTGGTAGATGCTGAGGTCGATCTTCAGTTTTTGTGCGCGTCCAGGGTGCTGAGAGATAACGACCCTAGCTTCTGCGGCCTCTTAGGGTTCCGTTTTGCTTCGATGCTGCTTCAAGTCTTTCGTGGCCTGGAGGGATGCAAATGGGGATCATGGATCGGCTTGTGCTCTCGGACGGCCAGTGGGCCCGCCTTTCGGCGCATATCATCGGGACGGATCTGACACGGGGCAGCAGTGGGCGGGACAATCGGCTGTTCGTCGAGGCGGTGCTGCGGGTTGTGCGAACGGGTTCGCCCTGGCGCGACCTTCCGGATGTGTTCGGGCCCTGGAACAGTGCCTTCCTCCGGCTCTCAGCCGATGGAGCCGCAAGGGTGTCTGGTGGCGGATATTCGAGGCGATGTCGGATGACCCGGACTTTGAATATCTGATCGTTGATTCCACGATCATCCGCGCCCATCAGAACGCCTCTGGCGCAAAAAATTGATTGAAGATCATTCTTTTGGCCGATCTCGCGGCGGCTTGAACACCAAGCTGCACATGGCCGTGCGGGGGTTGGCTTGGCCGGTGCGCTTCACCCTGACCGCCAGGCAGAAGGGCGATGCACCCGAGGCGGAAACCCTGATCACCGGTCAGCCCTCGGCTTGGGGCGCATCACCCTTCTACCCTGCCGTCAGGGCGAAACAGATGGGGCACCAATGATATGGGCCGTGATGCGATCCCATTGACGATCAGACAAAACCAGACGCTCCAAGGTCTCCATGGCAGGTCTCCCTGATGCGGGACCAGAGAATTAGCATCCTGCGCCAAAGGGAACCACAAGAGTCCACGGAGCCTAGCGCATCGTATTTGAACGTGACGCCCATCTTCGGGTCGGTGCGGGGATGCCCGCATTGAGCAGTTTCTGCTGAGCGATTTGAGGGTGATGTCACCAAGGCGCTTCCTGGTCGCAGCAGCGCCATCATCCCGCTCTTTCTCGCTCTCTGTTTGCCCGGTCCCCGACAATCGGGAACCGTCGCCCATCTTCCACGCAGACCAGCCGATCAGGTCTTGGATGGTCATGCCTTGCTTGAATACAGAAGGGTTCGCTGCCACAGATTTCGGATTGACAATATTGGCAGAAAGTTCCTCGGGATTGATTATCTGGCTTCGGTATGCTTCAGGCTCTGCAAGGAGACCGACCGATGAGCAATCTTTTTGGGCTGACCGGCATACAGATAGCGCGGCTACAGCCCTTCTTCCCCAAGAGCCGTGGCAAGCCTCACATACTCGCGTAGACGACCGGCAGTTGTTGAGCGGCATAATCCTCGTCAATCGCAATGGCTTGCGGTGGTGCACCGCGCCGAAGGAATACGGCCCGGCAAAGACACTCTATAATCCTGGCTGGGATATGGCAGAGAAAAATCACGGCCCATAGCTTCCGCTCGGGGACATAGCAGAAAAGACCGGAATCGGCCAAAAATACTTGGTGATGTCAGTTCTCTCGAATACTCCGTCGGGGCTTGACCGGGTCAGACTTTGCGCGGTCCGTAGGCCACAAGTCTGAACTCTGATGAATGCGGTCGACGAAACGGGGTTAGCTTTCCCGCAGGAAGAGATCGCGTGACCAACGAGAACCGCCAGATCATGCCCACGACAAAATAGCTCCCTCCTGTCGAGAAAGGAAAAGACCTGCCTTCAATTCAGGAAGGGCAGATTAAGGGGAATCAATTCCTCTATTCAATCAGCCCCCGGAGACCCTCACATGACAATCTCTCACGCAACTCGGTTTCAAAACTGGTGGGGTGGGCAAGACGGGCGAGACGATCCATCAAAAAGCTACGTATCGAAGGATGCGCTGTGCAAAGCAGGTTCATGGGAAGATAGAATTCCAGCGGCCGTTCGGCTGCGGCGATCATCACGCAGAATGCGGTGGCACTGCTACCTGCAGCCTGGGCGATCCTGCTTAGCGCGAATTCCCGGGGCATGAGACTGCGATTGACAAATTCCGCAGGTCTTTCACTAAGCGCACCCGGAGTTATGACATACTCTGAAGCTTCCCAATCCTGCCATACATACTCCAGTTTGGCGTCGCGGCACCAAGAAAGCGCGGCAGCGCCATATACAGTATAGCCGACACCCCCACACAGGCCGCGCCAAATGCCCACATCACATTTGACAAGATCCCCCATAAGTTCGAGAGTCAGAGCATCACTGACCGCCACTTGGCCCATGGGCGTTCTTTCCAGATTATCGGCGATTCGATTAATCTCACGCCATAGATCAACATAGGGAATACCATTCGGCGCACAATACGCTTTGCCCGGAAAAGAACCTGGGGCGATCATTCACCCCTCTCAACATAAACCATTACACTCATATTCACATTCGCAGCGTATAGCGAATTGTTGTTCATAACATCAAACGAAATTGGTATCGAAGTTCCTACCGGATATGGAATTTTAATACCATGCGTGCTCCCGGCCATCAGCGGAAAACTCTCCGTGCTATGCTGCATCGCAACCTTGCGCTCCACATCCCGGTAATTCTCCCCGGCAATGCGCGCCTGCCACCAAGGTTCATCGCCCAGCACTTCCATCAAGGGATATGTGATGTTGAGAACTGTATGCCACACCCATGATCGCGGTCGCACAATCTCGCCCAGAGTTTCAAGAGCGTCGTCGGTTCCTTCGCCTTGAAGGGCGTCATCGTAATTACTGACGTCGATCGACTTTCCAACCGCCCCTCCAAGTCTGTTCCAGTGCGCGTATCGCTCTGCAGTTTGGCTGTTGGTAGCAATGGGTGAGGCTGCGCTATAATCGGCAGTGCCCGTCCGATGATTCTGCGGAACACCGGAAGTCGATCCAGGCACATACTCTCCGGTGCGAGAGTTATAGGCGGTTGGCGCTTTGGTATTCCTGCCGGATCCACTTGCACCTCCCGTCCGCGACGTTGTCGCACTCACCTGCCCGGGGTTGGCTGGGGCAGTCGGACCCTTCGAGGAGATAGACGACAGTTCTTCTGCCATCATCGCACCAACATGAGTCATAAAGACGACTGAGACAGGGCCGGTATATAATTCATTCCGGCCGACACGGACGCTCCGATATACACGGCGAAAACGGTTAGGGCTTATCACATCGCTGATATCTATGCGTCCGATCGCACGATATTTCGGCTTAAGCCAGTCCCGGCGATCAGGAAGTGGCTGACCTTCTGAGTAGCCACTCGAAGCCATTTGGGGTCTGACAACATTACCATAGGGCACCTCCGTCAGAGCGGGTTGATCACCTCTATCTTCTGGCAAATCCATAAGCGCTTTGCCATCGTAACCGAGCCGATCCTCAGTGCTCATCCGCATCACCTCTCATCGCCGTCTACTCACCGAAAACCACGCATATACTCCAATAAGGGAGCGTGCATCACAACCCATTCGGAGAATTGAGCACTTCATCTATGATCCGATAAATATACTCATCCTTATCCTCAGCCCCGCTCATTATCCTGCAATTTGTGACGGCATACGGAAGAAAATAACGCATATCCCCTCCATGCTTGAAAAGGTTAAGCTCAAATATATCAGGACTGCCCGATTGTTCGTCGGGACAGGCGGCCGACCAATATCCATCCTCATCCATCGCATTGCTAAAACAGGAGAAATCGGCCTGACACAGTATGTAGTTAAAGATAAGATACTCCGCCGCCCCAAATCCAGCGAGCGTTCGTTCCTCACTATTGTTGGTGAGGGCTAGCAACTTCTTACGCGCGTCAACATGTATGGAAGGGTCAATTTTGTTTTCAAATATTTCCGTATACACCAAGTATGGGCTTTGCGGGCAATCTGAAAATATGGTTGGCTCAATCGCGCCTGTCAGCACGCCCTGGCTAAAATCTACCCATGAAATATAATCGGCAGTGCTTTTCAACGGCTCAGTCGGAGAGCAGCCGTGAGATTTCCCAAACGCTACAGCGGCATCCACATGGGACGGGATCTCTGCAAAAGAGAGAAAACAGAGAGCCGGAAGCACAACTGGCCAGAGGATCAGTTTATACAAAATTGCTTTCCTTTTACTGTTACGAGGGTGCCTTCAATCTTGATGGTTCCGTCAGGTGACAGAGTCAACTTGGACGAACCACTCTGTAGAACAATTCCGCTTGGGGAATTAAGGACAACGCCCTGGCTAGCCTCAAGCAAAAGCCGATCCTGCGCAGATAGCTTCATATTTGCGGGTGTCGCCAGCCGCAAAGTATCAATCGAAGAGATGCTCAGCGACTGGTCGGACTGAATCAGGGTTTCTCCGTCCGAACTCAGCAGAAGATCGGCAGCTGAGTGAACAACCGTCGATCCGCGCTCCGCGTTTCGCCCCGCATTAACCCCTCTTCATGCCGCCCCAGCCGGCACCGGCCCAGTTCTGCGACACCCGGCAGCGCATGGAATAGGCGTTCGCCAGATCCCAATGGAAGCGCACCAGGATACGGCCGTATTCGTCGCAGTCGATCTCGCCCTCGCCGACGACCATCGCCGTTTGCGGGCCTTGCACCACTGCCAGCGGTGTGCGCTTCGGCGGGGCCATCGGCGCGGTGTCGGGCA
>JAUNTV010000072.1:7053-10949 GCA_030538515.1 Paracoccus sp. (in: a-proteobacteria) | reverse complement strand
TGCCGGGATGTTCGGCAAAGACCTCGCGGTGGCATTCGGCGCGGATCGAATGGTTCGGCGCGGTCGGCACGCCCATCATGATCGCCACATCGCCTTCGCCGCCCAGAACCTCGACCAGCCGGCGCGAGGCGATCTTGGCCTGCTCGCAGAAATCCGAGCCGATATAGGGGATGGCCATGCCTTCGGGCGGCACGGAATCAAACAGCACCAGCGGGATGTTCTGTGATTGCGCGGCTTCCAGCGAGGCACGGTTGCCCTCGGGGTCCAGAAGGTCGATGGCGATCCCGTCAGGCCGCGTCGAGATGGCGCTTTCGACGATCTGCACCTGCTGGACCACATCGGCGGTCTGCGGGGCGGAATAGACGATCTCGACCTTCGCGCCGGTCTGTGCCTCCAGCGCGGCGGCGGCCATCTGCGCGCCCTCATTCACCTTGTCGAACCATGGATGAACCACTTTCGGCACGATCAGAAAGCGGTAGCTGTCCTTCTTCGCCGTGCCCGGCGCGTCCTGAGCCTGCACCGCCAGCGGCAGGGCCATCGCCGCCGAGACAAGCAGCATTGCCAGTTTCTTCATGAAATTCCTCCCAAAACTCCTGCCGCATATCAGCGCGGCCCCCGGTCGGGCAGACGGAAGCCCGCCCCGACAGGAGTCGGGATACAGTTGTTTTTTTGAATTTACAACTATATCCACACCCGCCGGGGCCACCGCCGGGCCGATCAGCGCCCCGCGCCACCGGGGGCGGCGGCACCACTCCAGAACGCGCGCCAGCGGCGTGCCAGATAATTGTGTTCGGGCATGAGCGTGCTCCACAGAACGATCCGCGCGATCCGGTCGCGGTGGCTGCCGCCCTCGCGCCGCTCGCCCTTGCGCACGACGACGCGCCCGTCCAGCCCGTGCAGCATCTCGCTGGCGGGAAGCCCTTCATACCAATAGCCGTGCTCGGCCGGGCTGAGGATCTCGGCCACCGGATCGATCACCGACATGTAATACCCCTGCCGCGCCAGCAGCGCCCCCGGAACGCCCGAAAGCCACCAGTTCAGATAGCTGTAAGCCATATCGCGCTGCGCCGGGTGCAGGGCCGATGACAGGCAAAGCCCGCTTTGCCAGCTGCGATACCCCTCGCGCGGGACGGCATAGCTGAGATCGTGACCAGCGGCGCGCAAGGCGTAATAGGCAGGTGCCCAAAGCGCGCCCAGCACGCAATTCGCGCCGCTCATCTGGCGGATGGATTCCTCATGCGTGCTCCAGCAGCGGTTGAAATGCCCGCTCTTGCGCCGGCGCTCCAGCAGGTCGAACAGCCGGTCGATCTCATCGATGCTGAGATTGCCGACGTCCTGCACCTTCATCAGCCCTGCCGCCCGCGCGCCAAGGGCCAGTTCGACCACCCCCACTGCGGGATCGTGATTGACCGTGCAGCGACCGTGCCAGCGTTCGTCGAACAGCCAGGCCCAGCTTGCTTCCTCATCCGGGCGCAGAAGGTCGCGCACCTCGGGGCCCCAGGCGAAACTGTCGGCGTTATAGGTCGTCGGCAACATCGATATCGCACTGCTCGGCGCAGGCCCAAGGCGCTGATCATGCTGGACATAAAGCACATCGCCAGGCCGCGCGCCCTGCCCGCCATCGGGCAGCACCACATCGCGCCAGCGGTCGATCCGGGTCGTGTCGATGGCCTGAATGGCGCCCGCCGTCCACAGCAGTTCGGCGGAATAGAACCACTGGTCGTAGACATCATAGCTTTCGGGATGCAGCACCCCCTGACGCAGACAGCTTTCGCCATCAAGGATGGTGAAGCGGATGGGAAAGCCCAGATCCTCGACGGCGCGGCGGCGCAACGGCTCTGGCAGGGTGACGCTGGTGCCGACGACCCTCAGCGCTTCGCGGTTTCCGGTCATCTCATACCCTCAGCAGATAGGGCGCGGTCGGGGGCGCGGGCACGACCGAAAGCACCAGCAGGCGGGAAAGCGTCAGCGCCTCGACCCGCTGAAGATGGGTTTCCAGCAGAACCGCCGCCGCCTCATGCGTTCCGGCAAGAAGATGATGCACGATCTGGCCGTAGGCATGGACGGTTTCCAGATCGTCGCGATGGGGGAAGGCCGCGCGAAACAGCCGGGGCACCACCATCGCCACCTGATTGCGCCGGATCGAGCCGAGCATGCGCGCATTGCGCAAACCGTCAAGCATCACCCCGTGCATGTCATGTTCAAGCGCATCGATCCGGGCCGAAGAGCAGCGCGGAAAATCGGCAATGACGGAGGCGATCCGCCCGGCCAGATCGCCAAGCCAGGACCGGGGAAGCTCAGGCCCGACGGCACGCAGCGCCACCGGCTCAAGCGCGCGGCGCATGGCAAAGGTTTCGCGGATGTCGCGCCCGGTCATCTGCCCCACGACCCAATGCGAGCGGCGATCCTTGCTGATCAGGCGGCGGTCGCTCAGCTTCGACAGGACCTCGCGCGCGACCGTCCGGCTGGCGTGGTGAAAGCTGCCAAGCTCAGCCTCCTGAATGCGGTAGCTGCCGAAGGGCATGCAGGCGGTGATTTCGGCGCAGACGGTATCGAAGATGCGTTCCCACGCCACCGAGCGTTCTATCCCGCCCGCGACATCGGCGAAAATATCGCTGAGATCGCGCGGGGAAAGCGGCACCGGCGCGCCGCCTTCGACCACATGGCCACGACTGCCACGCCGGCGCACCACGCCCTCATCGGCCAGTTGCGCCAGCGCACGGCGCACGGGCGTCCGGCTTACGCCAAGCTGGCGCGCGATCCCCGCCTCGCTCAGCCTCGCGCCGGGAGCCAGTTCACCATCGGCGATCTTGTCGCGGAGCATGGTCCAGACGACGCCATACAAAGGGGCGGTTTCGTTTTGCATCTGCGCTATTCGGCTTCCTGTATACTTAGCACATCTTTTCTATTCGATCACAGATCTGATTCAAGGCATTTTCAGCTTCGATATGCCTTATATTTCAGCAAAGTGTTAATGAACTTGTCTATTGCATGCGTAAGTCAGATCACGCTAGGCTCAGGACACAGGCGGACCCGCAGCGCGATTCTTCTGGACTTGCGCGGCACGAAAAAACCGCCGGGCCAATGTGGGAGATTTCAGATCATGACCGCGACACCCAGAAAGAACCCGCCAGAAGGGATGCTGACCCGACGAAAGCTGCTTCAGTCAGGCGCCGCAGCCGGGGCAGCCGCCGCAGGCGCGGGCGTTCTTGGCGCGCCGATGATCTGGGCGCAGAACATCAGGGATATCGTGCTTAATCAGGTCGGCCCCTCTTATTCGGTGATCGCCGATATCTGCGAAAGGGCAAGCGCCGATCTGGGCTTCCGCATCGTGGGACAAACCGCCGATACGACCTCGCTCATGGCGCGCGTCGTCAACCAGCCCGAAACCATCGATATCGCGGATTTCGAATTCTTCGGCATGCAGCGGGTCTATCGTTCGGGCAATCTGCAACCGATCGAGATCGCCAGGATCAGCCTCTGGGACCGGATGACGCCCCTGATGCGGGACGGGCTGGGCTTTGAGGGCGAGGAATTGAGCAGGCAGGGCACCGTGCCCTTCAAGGTGCTTTACACCGACAGCCCCGACAGCACGGAATTCGCGCCCGGCAAGACCGACTGGGCCACGCTGATGCCCTCGATCTACAATGCCGACACGCTTGGCCTGCGCCCCGATCTGGTCGGCCATGAGATCACCAGCTGGGCCGAACTCTTCAACCCCGACTTCCGGGGCAGGACCGCGCTGGTGAACATCCCCCAGATCGGGATCATGGATGTGGCCATGGCGCTGGAGGCGCGCGGCGACCTGACCTATGGCGACAAGGGCAACATGACCACCGGGGAAATCGACAAGACGATCGAGACCCTCATGCAGCTCAAGCGGGACGGCCAGTTCC
>JAUNTV010000072.1:0-7043 GCA_030538515.1 Paracoccus sp. (in: a-proteobacteria) | reverse complement strand
GACTTTCGATGAAAGCGTCAACCTGATGGCCGCGGGCGAGGTGGTCGTCCAGTCGATGTGGTCCCCCGCCGTCACCGCCGTCAAGGCGCGCGGCATCCCTTGCGTCTATCAGGGGCTGAAGGAAGGCTATCGCGGCTGGGGCCTTGGCCTTGGCATGATGCGCCATCTGGACGGTCTCAAGCGCGATGCGGCCTATGAATACCTGAACTGGTATCTGACCGGCTGGCAGGGCGCCTTCATCGCCAGGCAGGGGTATTATTCCTCAATCCCGGAAACCGCGAAGGAAAACCTGACGCCGAATGAATGGGATTACTGGTATGAGGGGCAGCCCGCAACCGAAGATATCCTGGACCCGTTCGGTGCCATCATGGACAAGGCGGGCGCGCGGCGCGACGGCGGCAGCTTCCGGGAACGGATGGGCAATATCGCCTGCTGGAACACGATCATGGACGAGGACCGCTATATGATCCGGCGCTGGAACGACTTCATCTCGTCCTGACGCCCGCTGTCCGGGCGCGCGTATCCCCGCGCGCGCCCTTCCCCAACCCAAGCAACCCAAGGGCCATCCATGTCCGGCAGATCATCCGGCACCAGCCGGCTTGCACCCTATATCCAGATTGCCCCCCTTGCGCTTGTCATGCTGGCGACCGTGGGCGTGCCACTGCTGATCGTCGCCATGCTGAGTTTCTGGGAATCGGACGGGATCAGCGTCTACCCGGCCTTCACCCTGGAAAACTATGCCGAGGTGCTCGGCTCGCCCCTGACCCTGCGGCTTTTCGTCAATACGATCAAATATGCAGTGATGACGCTGGCGGCGACGGTGCTTATCGGCTTCACCTGTTCTTATTTTCTGGTCTTTTACGTGCGTAATCTGCGCTGGCAGATCGGGCTTCTGCTGCTTTGCACGATCCCGTTCTGGACCTCGAATGTGATCCGCATGGTCAGTTGGGTGCCCTTTCTGGGCCGCGAGGGGCTGTTCAACCGCGTGCTGATGCAAGGCGGGCTGATCGAGCGGCCACTGGATATCCTGCTTTACTCGGAATTCGCGGTGGTGCTGACCTATGTGCATCTGTTCACGCTGTTCATGATCGTGCCGATCTTCAACAGCATGGCCAAGATCAACCCCAATGTGATCGAGGCCGCGCGCGATGCGGGTGCCAGCCAGTGGCAGATCCTGCGCGATATCATCATCCCGCTGAGCAAGACCGGAATCGCGCTTGGCGCGATCTTCGTGGTCACGCTGGTGATGGGTGATTTCTTCGTCGTGCGGGTCATGTCGGGCGGACAATCCGCCAGCGTCGTCTCGGCGATGAAGAACAATATCGACCAGCTTTACTACCCGCAGGCCGCCGCGATGGCGATGGTGCTGGTCGCGGCGGTGCTTCTGCTGGTGTCCGTGATCCTGCGGGTGGTCGATATCCGCTCGGAACTGGCGAGGTAAGCAGCCATGGCCATGACATCCCCCGATCGCCGCAGCCCCGCCTTCTGGCTGCTGGCCGTTTTCTTCGCGGTTTTCGTGCTGTTTCTTTATGGCCCGATGCTGATTATCTTCGTGCTGTCCTTTCAGGGGCCGGGCGGCGGGCTGACATTCCCCTTGCGGGGTCTGTCGACGCATTGGTTCGGGGATCTCTGGGCATCAAGCCGTTACGGCGATCTGGGCGGCGCGTTCCGGCGCTCGATCGGGCTGGGCCTTCTGTCGATGATCATCACCGCCGTGATCTGCCTGTTCGCGGGGCTTGCCTTCCGGCGCCGCTTCTGGGGGGCGGGGCCGCTGTTTTATCTGTGCATCGTCAGCCTTGTGGTGCCGGGCATCCTTCTGGGCCTGGGCATCAGCCAGTCCTTCCGCATGGCCGGGCTGCCGCTTCGCTGGTGGTCATCGGGGCTGGGCGCGCATCTCAGCTGGACGCTGCCCTTCGGTCTTCTGATCATGTTCGCCGTTCTCAACCGCTTTGACGGAAGCTGGGAAGAGGCCGCGCGCGACGCCGGCGCATCGGGTGGCCAGATCCTGCGTTTCGTGACCGTGCCGATCCTGTTTCCCGGCCTGATCGCGGTGGCGCTGTTCGGCTTCACGCTCAGCTATGACGAGTTGCCGCGCTCGCTTCTGACGGTGGGGGGCAAGAACACGCTTCCGATCGAGATCGCCAATATGACCACCAATGTCACCACGCCCGCGCTTTACGCGATCGGCACGGTCACATCCATCATCAGCTTCATGGTGATCGCCGCGGCCTTCGCCGCCATCGCCCTGATCCAGAAACGCCGCGCACGCGCCAAGCGAGGAACCGAATGACCGAGGCCAGCCGTATCGATATCCGCGATGTGACCAAGAACTACGGGCCGGTCCGCGCCGTCAATGATGTCACCCTGACGATCGAGGGGGGTGCCTATTGCTGCATGATCGGGCCGTCCGGCTGCGGCAAGACCACGCTTCTGCGCATGATCGCGGGGCATGAGACGCCTTCCAGCGGCACCATCACCATCGGCGGCGAAGACATGACCACGCGGCGCACCGGCAGTCGCGGAACGGCGCTGATGTTTCAGAATTACGCGCTGTTTCCCCATCTCAACCTGACCGATAACGTCGCCTTCAGCCTGAAGGTCAAGGGGATCGGCGCGGCTGACCGGCGCGCGCAGGCGCGCGAGATGCTGGACCGGGTGCAACTGGGCCATCTTGCCGACCGGCTGCCCTCGGACCTGTCGGGCGGCCAGCAGCAGCGCGTCGCGCTGGCGCGTGCGCTGATCACCAACCCGCGCGTGCTTTTGCTGGATGAACCGCTGTCGGCGCTGGATGAGTTCCTGCGCCTCAGGATGCGGGTCGAGTTGAAGCGCCTTCAGAACGAGCTTGGCATCACCTTCATTCACGTCACCCACACCCAGCCCGAGGCCATCGCCCTGGCCGATCAGGTCGTGGTCATGGATCACGGCGTGGTCGAACAGGCCGCATCCCCGCGCGATGTCTATAACCGCCCCCGCAGCCCCTATGTGGCGCGCTTCATGGGCGGGCAGAACGTGCTGAGCGGCACCGTTGAAAGCACAGCCGGGGATCATGCGGTGATTGCCGCCCCCGATGGCACCCTTCATGACGTGGTGGCCCCGGACCTGACCATCGGCGCGCGGGCGTCGTTCTCGGTCCGGCGCGACCGCATCCGGCTGGCCGAGGCCCCGCTGGCGGCCCGCAACTGCTGCGCGGGCACCGTCGCCAATATCGAATATCAGGGCACTTTCGTGAAGGTCTCGCTTGATACGGGACTGCCCGAGGAATTCATCGTCTATGTCAATGACGACGAATATTACGCCGCACCGCGAGAGGTCGGCCAGATGCTCCATGCCGCATGGGACGCATCCATGAACCACTGGCTGGAGGGCGCGAACAACTCGACCGGCAACCCGTTCGAGGACTGACGCCCCCGCCGCAAGAAGGGAGGGAAGGCACCATAAGCACTGTCATCGGAAAAGGCCCCCCCTCGGGCGGCATGGCCTTGCCCGGCGGCACGACCCCATTCCCCGCGCTTCACCCCGCGATCCGGCCGGCATTCCGGGCGGATCGCAATAATGCCTGACATCAAGGAGTGAACTCATGGCCAAGAAGATCATCTGTGCCTTTGGCACCGACATTGACAGCGTTGCCGGCTGGATCGGCTCATATGGCGGGGGCGACAGCCCCTCGGATATCCAGCGCGGCATCTTCGCCACCGAGGTCGGCGTCCCGCGCCTGCTGCGCCTGTTCAGGAAATACGACCTCAAGACCAGCTTCTTCATCCCCGGCCACAGCCTTGAGACCTTCCCCAGAGAGATGGAGATGATCGTGGCCGATGGCCATGAAATCGGCGCGCATGGCTATCTGCATGAAAACCCCATCGCCATGACCCCCACCCAGGAAGAAGACGTGCTGGTCAGATCCATCGAACTGATCGAAAAGCTGACCGGCGAAAAGCCACGCGGCTATGTCGCGCCCTGGTGGGAGATGAGCAACAGCACCGCGGCGCTGCTGCTGAAACATGGCTTCAAATATGATCACAGCCAGGGCTATCGCGACTTCCAGCCCTTCTATGCCCGCGTCGGCGATGAATGGAACACCATCGATTACAGCAAGCAGGCCAGGGACTGGATGCACCCGCTGAAACATGGGCGCGAAATCGACCTGGTTGATATCGCGGCCAATTGGTATGTCGATGACCTGCCGCCGATGATGTTCATGAAGAAGGCCCCCAACAGCCACGGTTTCGTCAATCCGCGCGATATCGAAGAACTGTGGCGCGATCAGTTCGATTGGGTCTACCGCGAGATGGATTACGGCGTCTTCGCCTTCACGATCCACCCCGATGTGGCCGGGCGCCCCCAGGTGCTGTTGATGCTGGAGCGCCTGATCGAACATATCAACGGCCATTCCGGCGTCGAATGGATGACCTTCGAGAACATCGCCGAGGATTTCCGCCGCCGCTATCCTTTCGACAGCGGCCAACGCCCCGAGGTGATCTGATCCCATGTGCAGCGCTTGCGGTTTTCCCGCCGCGCCGGGCCATTGGACCGATGCAGGCGCCAGCGACGCATCCGCGCGCCTGCGCCTGCGCTTCGCCCGCCTGACCCCGATCAACCGGCTTCTTGCGCCATGGGGGTTGAAGGCTCATGACGACGGGGTGACGCCAGGGCTGCAACTTCTCGCCCCGGACGGGCGGCACGAGCTTGTCGCGGATCTCGACGCGCTATGGAAAGCGGCGGCAAGGCTTGCGGGCGCGCCCATCGACCCCTTGTCACCCCGCGCGCTGGCTGGCGATGACTGAGCCTCGAAGCGACGGGCGGCTGGCGATCACCATCCTCGGCGGCTTTCTTGGCGCGGGGAAAAGCACATGGCTGCGTCATCATCTGCATGAGGGGCAGTTCCGGCGCCATCACCTGCTGGTCAATGAAGCCGCCGAAACCCCGGTGGACAACCTGCTGCTAGGCGGCGGCGCGCGCATGACCGTGCTGGCCGGGGGCTGCGCCTGCTGCGACGGCCTGCCCGCGCTGATTGCCGAATTGCGCGCCATCTGTGACGCGGCCAGTGGCGCGGCGGCGGGGGCGATCGATGGCATTTTGCTTGAAACCAGCGGCCTTGCCGATCCTGCCGCCATCGCCGCCGCGCTGGCTGCTGACCCGGTGCTCGTGCGTCGCCTGGTGCTGGCCCGTGTCATCACACTTGTCGATGCCGTCCATGCGGTATCCCAGCTGCGGGCAGAACCCCTTGCCCGTGCCCAGATCGAGGTTGCCGATCAGCTGGTCGTGACCAAACCGGCATCGATCGAGGTGGCGCAGCTCGGGCGGCTGGTGGCGACATTGCGCCAGATCCGTCCCGACGCGCGGATATCGGCCGCCGAACTGGGCGTCGACGTGGCCCTGCCCGACGCTGGGGATGCCCGCCCCTTTGACATCACCCCCACGGATGGCCCGCCGAACGCACCGATCCGCGCCCATCGCCTGAGGGTCGGTGCCGAAGGGGGCTGGATCGCGCTGTCGACCTGGCTTTCGGCACTGCTTGCCGCGCGCGGGGATGAGGTCGTGCGCGTCAAGGGCGTCCTGCGCACGCCAGCGGGACGCCTTCTGCTGCAATCGGTCCGCCAGCGCGTCCAGCCACCCGAGATATTGCCCGAAGATGCCACGGCAGCGGCCGGCCCCACCCCCGAAGACGGGCTGATCGTCCTGATCGGGCGCAATATCGACGACAGGGATCTGGCGCGGTCCTGGGCGATCTTTGGTGATTGACGCGCGTGGTTCCGGGCCCGTGCCGGGGGGCTAGGCGGCCTTGGTGATCCGGTAAACCGATGCCGGGGGAAGGTTGCTCATGACCCAGCCGATCCGGGTCGATTGCAGGCCAAGGCGGGCAAGGATCGCCGGGCGCACCGGGCAGCGGTAGCCATAGGTGAACTGATAAAACCCGCCCCCGGCCCGCATGCGCAGGAATGAGCCGCGCAGGATGCGCATGACGGTCGTGGTTTTCATGGACAGTAACGGCAGCCCGCTGACGACCGCCCCCACCTCGAAAGATGCGACCGTGCCAAGGCGGCGCGCGTCCATATGCAGCACGGTCGCCTGCGGAAACCGCATCCGCAGCGCCTCGGCGAATTCAAGGCCGGATTCGACCAGAACCAGCCGGTCTTCCGGGACGCCGCGCCTGAGAAGCTGGCTGGTGAACACGCCCGTGCCCGGTCCCAGTTCAAGAATGGGCATGTCCCGAGGCGAAATCTCGCGGGTGATCAGAGCGGCAAGCGCCGCCCCTGAGGGGGCAATCGCGGAAACCCGGCCGGGATCGGCCAGCAGATTGCGCCAGAAACGGACGATCTCATTCAATGCGCGAACTCCTTGCAGGAAAGCTGGCACAGACCAGGATCGTCCCGCCGGCACAGGCTTGCACCGGTAGTCCATCCCTGGCCCAACCGAAATGATTGGCCATTAGAATCAAACAGGTAACGCCGGTCCTTCAGGCATGTCTTAACAAATGATCAGCCCTTCGTGAAGCGATGATTTCATGTGATGCCTTCCGGGGCGATCCGCCCTTTTCCCTGCCCGCCGCCCCCGCCCGCCACCGGACGGCACGGCGATGCCCGCTCAGCCGCGCCGCGCGACCGCATCGCAAAGCGTGACGATCATGTCGCGCACCTCGTCGCGGTCAGCCGCCACCGCCTTGATCCCCTTGATCGCGGCCGAAAGCATCCGCGCGTTGCGGTCAGGCTCGGCGCATCCGCCGCCAGCCAGCAGATCCGAAAGCATCTGCCGAAACAGGGCATGGCCGCGGCGCACCGGCTCATAGCTCAGGTCGAAAAGGTCCTTCGCATCGGGGTTGGCGCGGACCAGATCAAACCCCTCCAACCCCCAGGTCAGGCAGGCATGGCTCAGCCTGTCGGCCGGGTCGGGGATATCGGTCAGCGCGCGGTCCAGCCGCTCAAGCGTCTGCTGCACCAGCATGTCGATCACCGCGCCATAGATATCCTGCTTCTGCGGGAATGACAGATAAAGCGTCGGGCGCGCGATACCGGCGGCGGCGGCGATGTCGCCCATGGTCGTGCGGG
>JAUNTV010000071.1 GCA_030538515.1 Paracoccus sp. (in: a-proteobacteria) | reverse complement strand
TCTGGCGGCAATGCCTGCACCCGCGCGCCTGATCGCGGAGAAACGGTCCATTTGCGCGGCGCATTGGCCAGAGGCGCGCCAAGACGGTCATTCCTTCGACCCGATCCCCGCAAGCGCGATCCCGCATGACGTCGCCGCCTGCCGTGAGCGCAACAAGATCGAGCGCGCGTTCTGCTGCCTCAGGGACTGGCGGCGCATCGCAACCTGCTCAGCCGTCGCAATCATCGGGTGGTGCGATTGAGGCTCGCCCCAGACGTTCAGCCGCCAGCCTGCCGACTGCGCGTCAGGTGCGTCAGTTGCCATCATACGGCATGAGACCGCGATGGCTGCGGTACCCGCCATCTTCAATCATTCGGGTTGCAGGACGAAAGAAGGCCCATATAAGTATATACTATCTGCTTTGGAGCATACCGATGAGTGACAGGAACTGGCTGGCCGCGCGCTTCGGGCTGGCGGGCAAGCGCGTGCTGATCACCGGGGCAAGCCGCGGCATCGGGCGCGCGATGGCTTTGGGTTTTGCCCGCGCTGGGGCCGATCTGATCCTGGCCGCGCGCGACACCCATGCATTGCAAGGCCTTGCCGATGAGATCGCGGCCATCGGCGCAACCGCCCGCTGCCTGCGCCTTGACCAGCGCGACCTGACCTTGATCGAGGCTACCATCGCCGAGGCCGGGCCGGTCGATGTGCTGGTCAACAACGCCGGGGTCGAGGAGCTGCGCCCCTCGCTGGACGTCGATGAGGCGCTTTGGAACAAGATTCTGGACACCAACCTGAAAGGCGCCTTTTTCGTCGCCCGCGCAGTCGCGAAGGGCATGGTGAAGGGCCGGGGCGGTGCGATCATCAATCTGGCCTCGCTGACCTCGTTCGTGGGCGTGGCGGGGGCGGTCCCCTATACGGCGTCGAAATCGGGCGTTCTGGGCATGACCCGCGCACTGTCAACCGAATGGGCAGCGCGGGGCATCCGCGTCAATGCCATCGCACCGGGATATTTCCAGACCGGAATGACGGATGTGTTCTATGAGAACAAGGACTGGGTCGCGGCAATGACCGCCAAGGTGCCGATGGGGCGCCTGGGCGCGCTGGACGACCTGATTGGCGCGGGCGTGTTTTTGGCCAGTGATGCCGCGCGCTACATCACGGGCCAATGCATCACGGTGGATGGCGGCTATCTGGCGGCGCTTTAGGCGCTGCCGCAAGCGCCCGCGCGCATGCCGACTGCGGAGGGGGGGGCAGGCAATCAAGCGGAAACCCTGTTGAAATCGCCACTTGCAGGGCCAATCCTTATGACGGCACGGCATAAGGCGAAGTCAGCCCTGCTTTTGCAGCCTGTCTAGACGCTGCCGGTCGGCATCAGCACCTCGGGGCCGCGCGCCTTCAGTTCCTCGATCGAGGAAATGCCCATCAGGCACAGGCTGCGCTCGATCTCCTGGCGCAGCAGGGCGATCAGGTGCGCGGCACCCCCCTCGCCCCGCGCGGCGACGGCCCAGGCGAAGGGCCGGCCCAGCAGGATGAAATCCGCCCCCAGCGCCAGGGCCTTGATGATGTCGGTGCCGCGCCGGAAGCCGCTGTCGACGTAAAGCCGCAAGCTTGGCCCCAGCGCCGCGCGCACCGCCGCGATCTGCCCGACGGTCGAGCAGCTTTCATCCAGTTGCCGCCCGCCATGATTGGACAGCACGATGCCATCCACCCCGGCGGCGGCTGCCATCAGCGCATCCTCGGGGGCCGATATGCCTTTGACGATAAGCTCTCCGTCCCAGGCGGCGCGCAGCCGTGCGACCACATCCCAGGTCAGGTTCTTGTCCAGCCGCCTCGACAGATGGCCCGCCTGCGCCAGGACCCCTTTGCCGAATTCGGGACGGCCGCGCACCAGCTCGACCTCGTGAGAGCCGCCGCGCAGGATGTCGAAGGCCCACCGAGGCCGCAGGGCAAATTGCCACAGCAGGGCGGGCGTGATCCGGTCCAGGCTGCGAAAGCCGTTGCGGACATCGCGCTCGCGCACCGAGGTGATGGCGGTGTCCACGGTCAGAAAGATCCGGCGCACGCCGGTCGCGCGGCATTGCCCGAGATAGGCCGCGTTCACCACCGGGTCGGTATCAAGGTAAAGCTGGAAATCCGGTGCCGTCCCGCAGGCCGCCGCGATGGTGGCCGGCCCGTTGATCGAGAAGGTGGACAGCGCAAAGGGCGTCCCGGCTTGCGCCGCCGCGCGCGCGACCGCGATGTCGCCGTCACGGCGGTAAAGCCCCAGAAACCCCACCGGGGCCGGGCCAAAGGGCAGCGCCGCGCGGGTCTGGCCCAAGGGCACTGACAGGTCGGGCGTATCCAGCGGCAGCAACACCCGCTGGCGCAGCGCCCAGCGATCGAAATCGCTGCGGTTGCGTTGCATCGTCTTTTCGGCAAAGGCCCCGCCGTCGATGTAATCGGCAAAGATGCGCGGCAGGCGACGGCGCGCGGCGGCGGCGAAATCGTCGCAGTTCTGGAAATGGCGCTCAAGGTTCATGGCGGGGCCGGATGCTGTCAAGGAAACGGGTGAATATGTCCTGCCCCTGCACTGGAGGCGATCCGGCGGCCAGCGCCACCGCCAGCCCGATGGCCGAAGAGGTGGGGTTGTGCCGCCCCTCGGCGGCGCTGGCGTTCAGGTTCATGACCAGCGTGGGCGACAGGAAGAGGCCGATGCGGATCACGTCCTCCCAATCGGCGGGCAGCATGGCCCTGTCCTGAAGATGGCACAGCCATGGTGCCCAGAAGTGCCGGGTCTTGACCTCCAGCAGGTTCATCCGCACGGGGCCGGGCCGCCAGTCGGTGTCGATGCGCAGCCGGTCGCCCTCCAGCGCCACGCGGGCGCTGAAATGCTGCGCGGCCAGTTCAGGATCATAGAGCCAGAACGGATGGGCAAAGATGTTGTGAAAGGTCGATTTCACCTCGGCCAGCAGTGCAGGCACCTTGTCTCCGGCAAAGGCGGGGTCGAAAAAGGTCAGCCGGTCGTGCTCGGCCCCGCGCTCATACCAGACATTGGCGTTATGGGCGTCGCCATGCGCGACGATGCCGCCCGCATCCGCCGTGGCCTGCGGGGCATAGCGGGCATGGGCCAGATCGAACATCTCGCGCAGCGATCGGCGATGTTCCAGCCCGTTGATGACCGGGCGCGCATCGGCCATGGCGTTCCAGCTCAGCTGCACCCCGCCCGGAAAGCGGAAGGTTTTGCCGACATAGAATGCCTCCAGTCGCCCGCCCGGATAGCGCCCGCCCGGCAGGTCGATCATGCGTTCGTAGAACAGGCGGTGGATCGGCTCGGCCGCCGCCTGTTCAGGCGTGATCGGGATCAGGCTGTCGCGGGCCACGGTCAGGATACGGTCGTTCAGCCCGGCCTCGGCCTCGGCGGCGCGGGCGCAGGCCCCGTCATCGGGCGCCTGGTCCAGATCGAACAGAACGTCCGAAAAGCGCGGATCGCTGCGGCGGCGATAGACCAGCAACTGTTCGCCCGGCAGGGTCGACAGATGCACCGGCTGATCCACCGGCAGACCGGCGCGGGCCAGGATGTCGGCACGATAATATTCGCCGCTCATCGCCTCTTCGCCCTCTTCCTGATGGAACTTGAAGAAATAGCCTTGCCCGTCCGAGGTGAAGAAACCGTTGAGCGAATTCAGCGAATACCGGTCCTGATTGATACGCAGCCCCAGCACGGGGATGCCGAAAAGCCCGGCGATGAAATCGGTCAGCATGGCTTCGGCCTGCGGCACATCGCTGCGGGCCATGGCGCGGATCTGCGCCGTGCGCGAGGGAGGGGTCATTTCTGGCAATCCATCAGGGTCTTGACCCCCTTGGCCCGGCCCGCCAGCAGCGCCTCATAGGCGGCGGGAACCTCGGCCAGGGGGATGGGGGTGGCAACAAGGCGGTCAAGCTGTGGGCCAAGCCCGGCCAGCATCCCGGCGATGCGCGGCAGTTCATCGGCGAAGGCGTGGCAGCCCAGCAGGGCAATCTCATGCTCGACCAGATACACGGGGTCAATGATCTCGGCGGGGGCAGCAATGCCCACCAGCGCCAGGCGGCTGGCGCCCGCGATGCGGGCCAGCAGGGCGCGGATCACCGGCGCGCTGCCTGTGGTGTCCAGCGCATGGCGAAAGCGCAGCGCACCCAGATCGTCCAGCGCGACTATTTCGGCCCCGGTCGCCTTGGCGACCAGTGCGGCGCGGGTGGCGTTGCGGTCGATCACCGTCACGGGGTGGCCCTGCACGGTGGCCAGAAGCGCGCTGAACGCCCCGATCGGGCCGCAACCCGTGATGATGATCCGGGCACCAGCCGGGGCGGCCAGCAGTCCCAGCGCGTGCAGCGCCACGGCCAGCGGCTCGGCCAAGACCAGATGGCGGTCGGGAACGCCCTCGGGCGCGGGCAGGACATTGCGCGCGGGCAGGTTGACGAACTGGGCAAAGCCGCCATCGATCACCTCGCCCAGAAAGCCCAGATGGGCGCAGACATGGGGATTGCCCTCGGTGCAGGCGGGACAGGTGCCGCAGCCGTGGCGGCTGTCCACAATCACCCTTTGACGCGCCCGGACATGCCGGACCCCTGCCCCCAGCGCCGTCACCATGCCGGTAAGTTCATGTCCCGCGACCGAGGGCGTCCGGCTGATCCAGGCCCCCGTCGCGTAATTGTGCAGGTCCGAGCCGCAGATCCCCGCCATGCCGACCCGCAACGTCACCTCGCCGGGACCGGGCGGCGGCGGCTTGGGGATTTCCTCCAGCCGCAGATCCCGGACGCCATGCAGCCGCACCGCGCGCATCGCCCTAGTCCTTGAGGTATTCAAGGCGAAGATTGCTGACGGCATTGGCATGGGCCGAAAACCCCTCATATTCCGCCAGCGTCCTGGCCGAGGCCGCCATGGCCGGATAGCCCTTGGCGGTGACATAGCCGATCGAGCTGCGGCGCATGAAATCGCTGACCGAGAGCGGGCCGTAGGTGTTGGCCCCTTTCGAGGTGGGCAGCACCGCGTTCGGCCCAAGCGCGAAATTGGCGATGGAACAGGGCGTATGCGTCCCCAGAAGGATCTCGGAAGCCTCGGTGATGTCGCCCAGATATTCCAGGGGCTTGGTGGACATGATTTCCAGATGTTCGGGGGCGTATTCGTTCACGAAGGCACAGGCATCGGCCATATCCTGCGCCAGGACGATGCCGCCCGACGGGCCACCCAGCACCTTTTGGGAAAACTCGACCCGCTGCGGGCTCATCCGCGCCCAAAGCTCGGGCAGCGCCGCCAGCGCCTCGTCGATGACGCGCTGCGAGGGCGTGACAAGCCAGGCCGAGCTGTCGGGGCCGTGCTCGGCCTCGATCAGCAGATCCAGCGCCGCCAGACGGCCCGAAACGGTGTCATCGGCCAGGATCACGCTTTCCGAAGGCCCCGCGGGCAGGCCGGGATCGATCACCCCGGCCAGCAGCCGCTTGGCCGCGACGACCCAGGGGCTGCCCGGACCGACGATCTTCGATGCCTTGCGCACGGTCTGGGTGCCATAGGCCACGGCGGCGACGGCCTGCGCGCCACCGACCTTATAGACCGTTTCGACCCCGGCAAGGCGCGCGGCGACCAGCGTTGCGGCATCGACCTTGCCGTCCGGGCCGGGGGGCGTGACGATGGCCAGATGCGGCACGCCGGCCACCACGCCCGGCACCGCCGTCATCATCGTGACCGAGGGGAACGAGCCCTTGCCACGCGGCACATAAAGTGCCACCGACTGAATCGGCAGGAAACGGTCGCCCGCAAAGGCGCCGGGGCGCACCTCTTTCAGCCACATCGGCTCGGGGGTCTGTTCTTCGTGGAAGCTGCGGATATTGTCGATGCCAAAGCGGATCGCCTGGGTAACGCCGGGATCGACTTTGGCGAAGGCCTCGTCGAACTCGGCCTCCGAGGCTTTCAGGGTCTCGGCTGTCAGCGTCTCCGCCCGGTCCAGTTCGCGCCCGAAGCGCACCAGCGCTGCGTCGCCCTCGGTCCGCACGGCATCCAGGATCGGCTGCACCTTCTCAAAGAAGAACGACAGATCCGCCTCGGAGCGGCGGGTCAGCGCAGCGCGCTCGCCGGGGGAAAGCGATTCCAGGGCCTTGACGTTGACGTTCATTGAGTTCCTCATGTTTTTTCGCGAATTGAGCGCTCGTCATTTGGACTTCAGGAAGATTTCAAGCCCGACCAGCCGGTCCAGAAGCCAGACCGCCAACAGCGCGATCAGAACGAAGACCGACGAGATCGCCGCCAGATCCGGGGTGATGATCGCGCGGATGTTGTTATAGATCTGCACGGGCAGCGTCACCGTGCGCGCATCCGTCAACAGCAGGCTGACCAGAAACTCGGTCATTGCCAGCACGAACATCAGCAGGCCCCCGGTGATGACGCCGGGCATTACGCCGGGCAGGGTGACATGGATAAAGGTCTCGAACCGGCCCGCGCCGCAGCTTGCGGCGGCCAGCTCCAGATCGCTGTCCAGCGCCGCCGCCGAGGACGAGACCGACCAGATGATGAAGGGCAGGTTGATCGCCGCCAGCGCCACCCCCACCGGCCAGAGCGAGCCAAGAACCCCCCAGCCGCCAAAGACCAGCATCATACCAATCCCCGAGCCGATCAGCGGGATGGTGAAGGGCAGCAGCAGATAGATCTGGATCGCGTTGGCAAAGCGCAGCCGAAAGCGGCCAAGCGCCAGCCCGGCCAGCGTGCCGACCGGCAGCGACACCAGAAGGCAGATGGTCGACACGCTCAGCGAGCGCACGAAGGCCGCGCGCAGGTCGCGGGCCATCGCGATGCGCTGATACCATTTGAACGAGATACCGTCCGGCGGAAAAGCGATCATGTTGCCCGAGGTCAGCGAGGCGCCCAGCACGATGATCGTCGGCACCGACAGGATGACGATGCTGAACCAGACCAACATCCAGAACAGGATGCGTTGGCTGCGGCTGGTCATTTCCGCCCCCCCATGCCCAGCGTGCCCGCGCCAAAGAAGGCGATGACCACGCCCACCAGAACCGATCCCAGCGCCACCAGCAGAACCGCCAGCGCCGAACCCAGGCCCTGGTCCGAGGTGCGGAAGAACTGGTCATAGATCGCATTGGCGATGAAATCCTGCGAGCCGCCGCCCAGCATCACGGGCATGGCGAAATCGGTCAGCGCCAGTGTGCCCACGACCAGCCCCGCCCCAACCAGCCCCGGCTTTGCCATGGGCAGGACGATATGCCAGAAGCTGCGCCACCAGTTCGCACCCAGACTGCTTGCCGCGGTCTCGGTCTCGCGCGGGATGGCGGTCAGGGCGGGGGCCAGCATCAGCACGGCAAAGGGCAGCATGTATTGCACAAGGCCGAAGACCACGGCGGGAAAGTTGAAAAGCAACCGCATCGGCTCGATGCCGATCAGACCCAGCCCCTTGTTGATCGCACCCGAATTTCCCATGACGATCAACATACCGTAGGCGCGCACCACCTGGCCGATGAAAAAGGGCAGGAACAGCGCGATCAGCAGCGCCTTGCGTACCCAGGCGCGTTGGGTGCGAACCATGACATAGGCAAAGGGCAGCGCCAGGATCAGGGTGAACACGACCGTCAGCCCCGCCCCCGCCAGCGAGCGCCAGACGATGCGCAGGTAATTCGGCGTGTCCAGGATCTTCTGGTAATTTGCCAGCGTGTAATCCGTTCCCGGCAGAAAGGTCGCACGGTCCAGCACATGCAACGAGCTTTCGGCGATCTGGATCAGGCCCAGGATCAGAATGCCGACCAGGATCAGCGCGGGGGCGATCAGCACCCAGCCGGTATGGCGCTGCATCCGCTGCGGCCACAAAAGCTCTAGCGCGCGGTTCATCGCGTCCATGACGCGCCATCTGAAGGGATAGCGGAAAGGCGCAGGCTCGCGTTCCGTCGGCATGGGATCACCCCGTCAACTTAGGCCAAGGGGGCGCGCGGAACGCCGCGCCGCCCCGAAGATGCGGGGCTCAGCCCTGCATGATTTCCTTGAACTTGGCGAACCACTCGCTTTCGTGCTGGACCTGCACCGCATCGGAGACCCGCAGCAGATGCGAGAAGTCCTCGGGCGTGGTGGGATAGGACGGATCGCCCGCCAGCCCCTCGGGCGGGGTCAGGCCCCTGGTGACACCCGGCAGCCCCAAGGCACCGCACCAGACCTGCTGCGCGTCCCTGGTCAGCGCGAAGTTCACATATTGCCTGGCCCAGTAAAGCTCGTTCTCGGGCAGGCCCTTGGGTATCCACAGTCCGTCGGTGGCGAATTTCGCCCCTTCTTTCGGCACAGTCCAGGCCAGGTCGATGCCGTTCCTTCTGGCGCCGATCACATTGGTCGAGATGGTGCATGCCAGATCGATCTCGCCGTTCTGGAACCAGGCGGTGAAATCGGGATCCTCGCCCAGAAGCGGGTTCTGCGTCTTGACCCTGGAGATGAAATCCCAGGCCGGCTGCATCTGGTCGGGGATGCCTTCAAGCGTGCCGCCGCCTGCGATCTGGGCCGGGAAGTGAAAGCCGATACCGTCATTGTAAAGCGCAATGCGGCCCTTGAACCGCGGCTCCAACAGCACGTCCCAGCTGGTCGGCGGGCCGTCGGGAAAAGCCTCGGGGCGATAGGCCAGCACATAGACATAGCCATAGGTGTTGACGATCGGATAGCCATCGACCCCGGCGGGTTTGGACAGTTCCGAGGTGTCGGCCAGATTGGGCAGGTCCGACAGATCGACGGTCACGCCGCGCAACGCGGATTTCGTGGCGTTGGTGGTGGTGTCCCAGTTCACATGAATTGGCGGCACCCGGTTCTGAGCCACGGCGGCCCAAAGCTTGGGCTGGATCTCGTTGTCCTCGGTCAGATCATGGGTGATGGCGATGCCGGTCATCTGGGTGAACGGGTCCGAGACGCCCTTTTTCAGCGCCTCGACCCATTCGCCGCCCCAGGCGCGCACGATCATCTGCGCGGGCTTGGCCGGTTCCTGCGCAAAGGCGCGGCCGCCGGGCAGCGAGGCAAGAAGGGCTGCGCCGCTGCTCGCAAGGCCGGCGCGCAGGACGCCGCGGCGGGAAATGCTTGATGTCATCTTTTACTCCTCTGTTGTGTCCTGCCTTTTTTGGGCAGTGGATTTGAATATTTTCAGGTCCTTTGCAGTCCAACCGATCGCAACGGTTTCGCCGATCCCGTAAAGATCGAAGGCGCGAGGGTCGTGGTGGTAGACTTGGAACACGGCACCGGGCAGTCTGTCGCAGTCGACGATATAATGCAGGCGCTCGCCCTCGAAGATTACGTCTCTTACGCGCGTGGGTAAGCGGGTGTCGCAGCCATCCAGCGCGGATTCGTTGGAAGCGATGCGTATCTGCTCGGCCCGAACGGCACCGCGCACCGGAGTGCCGGCCGAAACGGGGCCAACATGGTTGCCCGGCAGCGGCAGGCCGCTGGCGCTCATGCCGGTTTCAGTGGCAATGCCATCGATGAAAGAGGACACGCCCAGAAAGCCCGCGACAAAGGCGTTCTCTGGTTCTCGATACAGGTGAATCGGTTTTGCATGCTGCTGTATCTGACCGCCATCCATGACGATGATATCGTCTGACACCACCAGCGCCTCGCGTTGGTCATGAGTCACGTTGATCGTGGTAACGCCCAGCTCACGCTGGATACGGCGGAATTCCAGTTGCATTTCTTCGCGCAGCTTCACGTCCAGCGCGGCCAGAGGCTCGTCCAGCAGCAACAACTCTGGCTCGAAGACCAGTGCGCGGGCGATAGCGACGCGCTGTTGCTGGCCGCCCGAAAGCTCGTTCACGCGTCGATCTCCATAGCCTCCCAGCTTGACCAGATCCAGGAACTGCGCCACCCGGTCGGGGATGGTGCGCGGATCGAAGCGGCGCATCTTCAGCGGAAAGGCCACGTTCTGCGCGGCCGTCATATGCGCAAACAGCGCCAGCTTCTGGAATACCATCCCGATCGAGCGCCGATGCGGGGGCGCGGCGTCCACCGGCTTGCCGTTAATGGTGATGCTGCCACTGGTCGGTTTCTGAAATCCCGCGATCATGCGCAGCAATGTCGTTTTTCCCGATCCCGAGGGGCCAAGGATAGTCAGGAACTGGCCCGTCTCAAGGTCGAAACTGGCATTGTCCACGGCCAGAGGATTCGAACCGAAATCCATGCATACGTCCCGCGCGCTGACCGCGATCTGCTGGCCTTGACGTGCAGCGGTCGGGTCCGCGGGCATGGTCGAGACTGCTGGCACTGGATTTTCCCCCCGCTTGGCTGGTCGGGAAACCATGGAATGGTTCTCAGTCATTGTATAGACTTATTTATCTCTATAGAAGGAATATGTCGCCGGGGTGACGTTGCTGCCGAAAATTTGGGCTGTCTTGATCTCGAATCGCATCATCAAAGGTCTTCTTGCGTCAGGTGATCGTAACTCAGGTTGGCGTCAAGGCGTAGGCGCACAGGTATCATTTCAATTATTTAACTGGAATGATTTAATTTGTTAATCCCGAAGGGGGGGGCCGGGGCTGGGGATGGCAACAGATTGATGCGATGCTGATCTGAATTATTTACTTTCAATGTATATACATACAGAATGTGCTATCCGCCACTTAGGAGCCATGATGTCCACATCCGTATTCACTCCCCGACCTGAGGTCATGGACCTGAAACCATATAATTCAGGCCTGACGCTGGATGATGTGCGCGCGCGCTGCGGCGGTGGGCCGATCGCCAAGCTTGCTTCCAACGAGAACGCCTACCCGCCATCGGATGCGGTGATCGTTGCCATGCGCAACGCCATCGCACAAGCTTTCCTTTATCCCGATCCGCAGGCGCGACATCTGGCTGAGGAAGTATCTGCGCGGTCCGGAATCCCGGCTCATCGGATCATTTTCGGCGATGGATCAGAGGATTTGCTGAATATCCTTGCCCGCGCGATCCTTCGTCCGCGCGATCAGGTCATCACGCTTTATCCGTCATTTCCGCTGCACGAGGATTATGCCCTGATGATGGGGGCGACGGTGACGCGGATCGGTCTG
>JAUNTV010000070.1:4471-11072 GCA_030538515.1 Paracoccus sp. (in: a-proteobacteria) | reverse complement strand
TCGCCCGATGGCAAGACGATCTGGATCGCCACCGACAGCGCCGGGAACTTTGAAGCCGTGGCAGGCGGCGTGTCGAACCAGCCCGCCAATCCGGGATCGATTCTGGCCTATACCCATAACGGCCAGTAAAGCACCACTGAAACCCGCCCCCTTCCGGGCGGGTTTCCCCCGCCAAGGACCGGTCCCATGCCCCTTTCCGCCATGATCGAAACATTGGCGCATCTTGTCACCGCCCTGGGCCTGCCCTTCGCGATTCTGGTTTACTGGGTCGGGCGCAGGCGTGATCGCGAAAATGACGAGCGCGAAATTTACGAAAGCATTACATCGGATTATAACAGCTTCCTCAGGCTGCTTCTCGAACATGCCGACCTGAAGATATGGACCCATGAAAGCACCAGAAACCTTGACGAAGAACAGCAGGAACGGCTGACTGTCCTGTTCGCGGTCCTGGTCTCGCTGTTCGAACGCGCCTGGCTTTTATCCTTTTATCCGAACATGTCGGCCCGGGATGCGCGGCGATGGACATCCTGGGACCAATACATGCGCGACTGGTGCCAGCGCGAGGATTTCATGCAGCGATTGCCCGAACTTCTGGAAGGACATGATCTGGAATTCGTCGAGCACTTCCGCAAGCTCGCCGCCGAAGAGGCCGGAAAGCGCGCCGCCCGCCGCCTTGACCCGTGACCTGAACGCCTGGCCGCCCCCAGGCCGGGCGGCGGGGGCGTTCAGGTCTTGATCACCCCGGTCACACCCATCGCCTTGCACAGCGACTGGAAGCGCGCATCCGCGACCTCTCCGAAAAGGGCGCGCCCGGTCTTGCCGAGCGACAGTTCAAGCTGGCTTTTCTTCCTGGCAAGCTTCAGCGCCCCCGCCTCGGAAGGGTCCTTGATCGAGAACATCGCCCCGAAGCGCATCGCCTTGCCGAGTATCTCGGCATCCTGGGTATCGGCCTCGCCAAGCATGCCGAACAGCGGTGCCATGGGCGAGCCGGCGCGCGAGTTCTTGTAACGATGCAGCAGCGCAAGCCCCAGAAAGATCCGCTCAGGGTGGGAAAGTGCTGCCATATTGGCGCGGGTGATCATATCGAAACAGGCCTCGGCGCGGTAATCGGGATGCGTGCGCCACGAGATATCATGCAAAAGACAGGCCGCCCGGATCAGCCGGTCGCGCTCGGGCGGGACATCCTCGAACAGCGGTTGCAGGAACTGATAAAGCTTCTTGCCGAAACCCGGCATCCGCGCTGTCTGCTTTTCGGTGAATTTCGCCGATTCCAGCAAGGGATCGCGGGCGCGCAGGCTGTCGGACATATGTTCGTAAAGCAGCCCCTCGCGGATGCCATAGGACGATACCGCAAGCTCCTTCGGGCCGAAGCTTTCGACCAGTTGCGCCAGAACCCGGCTGGCCAGCGGCACCAGTTCGATCCGCGAGGCCGATATCCCCGTGGCAGCCCGAAGCGCCGCAAGATCGCCATCCGCGATCCATGCGACGGTATCCAGCACATCCTTGGGCGTCATGCGATATTCATGCAGAACCGTCATCGGATAGCCGCGCCGTTCCATGTCGAGACGCGCGATGGCCCGCCACGATCCGCCGACAAGATAGATGCGCTCATGCCCGGTGCCGATGGTCCTGGCCAGATCCTTCATGGTCGCCGCGATATAGGATTGCACCCCTTCGGCCCCGCCCTTGACCTGTTGCAGCCGGAACGGCCCCAGCTGCGAGGTCGCGCGCCGCCCGATCCGGCCCTTGCCATCCAGTTCCGCCAGTTCCATCGAGTTGCCGCCGATATCGACCACCAGCCCTTTGGCGTCGGGCCAGCCAAGCAGCACGCCCTGCGCGGACAGGCGCGCCTCTTCCGCGCCATTGATGACGTTCAGCTTCAGCCCGGTCTCTTTTTCGACGCGTTTGCGGAAGGCGGGACCGTCGGTGGCCTCGCGCACGGCGGCGGTGGCCACCACGGTCATGGGGCGCACCTTCATGCCCTGCGCGATCGCGGCGAAACGGCCAAGGGCTGCGACGGCGCGTTCGACCCCTTCGGGGTTCAGCCGCCCCGTGCGCGCCATATCCTTGCCTAAGCCCGCCATCACCTTTTCATTGTAGAAATAGGCCGGAGAGCGCGCGGCACCGTCAAAGATCACCAGCCGGATCGAGTTCGAGCCGACATCGACCACGCCCACCCGGCTGAGCGCGCGCGCGGTGGTATCGTCGAACAGGCCCTCGAAAGGATCGCCGGGGTTGGCCTTGCCATTCATCGAATCCACTCCTGCTGGCGGCTCACGCTTGCGTGATGATCCGGCTTTTCCCCTAATCGGCGCTATGGGTCAAGGCCGGGACATCGCCCGCCCCGGCCCTTCCGCGCCCCGAAAGAGAGGGGTTTTCCATGAAGAAGCGGTGACAGTTGAAAAGATCGTCGCGCCCGGCGGGCAAATGGCGCAGATAGCGGCCATCGGGCTGCAAGATCCAGCTTTGCGCCTCATCGGCCATATTGGCGGCCATGATCTGGCTGACGATCTGCGCCTTGACGGTATCGTTCAGGCATTCCACCAGCGTTTCCACGCGGCGGTTCAGGTTGCGCCCCATCCAGTCGGCGGATGAGATGAACACCCGTGCCTTGCGCGAGGGCAGCCCGAACCCCGCGCCGAAACAGACGATGCGGGAATGTTCCAGAAACCGCCCGACGATGGATTTCACGCGGATATTATCGGACAGGCCCGCGATGCCGGGGCGCAGCGTGCAGATGCCGCGGATCACCAGATCGATCCTGACCCCTGCCTGACTGGCCGCGTAAAGCGCGTCGATCACATCGGGTTCCACCAGCGAATTCATCTTGGCCCAGATCGCGGCGGGCCTGCCCGCGCGGGCATAGTCTGCCTCGCGCGCGATCATCTCGATCAGGCGTTCCTTCATCCCGATGGGCGAGACGGACAGGTTCTCCAGCCGTTCGGGCTGGACATAGCCCGACAGGAAGTTGAACACTTTCGTCGCATCGCGCCCAAGGGCGGCATCGCAGGTGAAAAGCGACAGGTCAGTATAGATGCGCGCGGTGATCGGGTGATAGTTGCCCGTCCCGTAATGGGTATACGTCACCAATGCATCGCCTTCGCGCCGGACCACGGTGCTGATCTTGGCATGGGTCTTGTAATTGACGAAACCGTAGACCACATGCGCGCCCGCGCGTTCCAGCCGCCGCGACTGACGGATATTTGCGGCCTCGTCGAAACGCGCCTTCAACTCGACCAGGGCGGTGACGGATTTCCCGGCCTCGGCGGCCTCGCAAAGCGCATCGACAATGGGGCTGTCACGCGATGTCCGGTAAAGCGTCTGCTTGATCGCCAGCACATTGGGGTCGCGCGCGGCCTGTTGCAGAAAGCGGATCACCATGTCGAAGGTTTCATAGGGGTGATGCAGCAGCATGTCCTTCTGGCGGATCGCCGCGAACATATCCCCGTCATGGTCCTGCACGCGTTCCGGCACGCGCGGCGTGAAGGCGGGCCATTGCAGGTCGCGGCGGTCGTCAAGCACCAGATCCCTGAGATCCGCCACGCCGAGCAGCCCCGAGACCTCGACCACCTCATCGGGATCGACGTGCAGTTCATCCATGATGATCCGGCGCAGCCTGTCGGGCGCGCCCTCGGTGATCTTCAGCCGGATGACCGAGCCGCGCCGCCGCCGCTTCAGCGCGGTTTCGAATTCGCGCACCAGGTCCTCGGCCTCTTCCTCGACCTCCAGATCGCTGTCGCGCAGCACCCGGAAGGTGCAGGAACCGATATCGCGGTAGCCGGGAAACAGGCTGGCAAGGTTCATCAGCAGCAGGTCCTCCAGCCGCAGGAAGCGCGTCGTGCCCGGCAGGCGCACGAAGCGCGGAAGCTGCGCGGGCACCGGCAAAAGCGCCTGCATGCGCCGGCCGTCCGATGTGCGCGCCAGTTCCAGCGCCAGCGAGAAGCCGGCATTGGGGATGAAGGGAAAGGGATGGGCCGGGTCGATCGCCAGCGGCGAGAGCACCGGAAAGACCTGATCGAGAAAATAACGCGTGAGGTATTCGGCCTCGGCCCGCGTCACCCTGTCGCGTGAAAGGATCACGATGCCCTCGGCTTCCAGATCATGGCGCAGCCGGTTCCAGACCGCCTGCTGCGCGCCCATCAGCCGCCTTGCATCGGCATTGATCACACGCAGCTGCTCTGCCGGTGCGCGCCCGTCATCGGATGGCATGGTGCTGCCCTCGCGCACCAGTTCGCGCAGGCCCGCCACGCGCACGGTGTAGAATTCGTCCAGATTGGTGGCCGAGATCGCCACGAAGCGCAGGCGTTCCAGCAAGGGCACGCGGGCGTTGCGGGCCTCGTCCAGCACGCGCCAGTTGAAGCTGAGCCAGCTGAGCTCGCGGTTGAAGAAGCGATCCGGCCCCGTCGGCGGCCCCGAGGGCAATTCTGTGGCGGGCGGGCATGGCTGGCTGAGGAAATCGGATTGGGTCATGGCTGGTCGCTGGCAGTCACGGAGGGCAAGGATCGGCCCGCTCAGGGCCACGCGGGCTGATTGTTCATTCATTTGGCCCGAGTGCAAGCAGAAGCATGCCCCGACAGCAAGGCCAGACGCTTCACGGGGCCAGCCGTTCGACCCGAAGGGCCTGACCGTGACAGATGCAACGAAGCACCCTGCCCCCCTTGCCGCATCCGCCAGGCTTCGCCTTTGCCCAAGGGACTGCCTTAACCGAGTATCTCTGAGAGCATGCCCGGTGCTCTTATAGCTCAGAAAAGCCGCTATCTGTTTCGGAGAAGAGCCTCCGAGCGCAGTTTCCGCGATCTACACGCTGCTCCGGCTCCGAATCGCCTATATGGCGCAGAAAAATTTCCCCTTCCGCGGCCCGGTCGAGAGCGACGCAAGCTATTCGGCCCGATGCGCGCCCGAAAGGCCAGGTCGCGGCGCTGACAGGAAAACACCGGCCCTAGGCATCCTTGAAAGGGGTCGGCCGCGCGTATCGTAGGATCTTAATAAGCTTTTGAAAGCAATGTGTTACGAGGAAATCAAGGACTGTACCCACCTGCCAGAGATCACCACAGACGGGTTCCAAAGCTATACCCGGCTGGTGAAGGTCGGCTTCTTGCGCCCCCCCCGGATCAACAAATGCATCGCCCGCGACCGGGCGGCATTCAACTAAAACGGCGTCCATCTTAACGGGATCGAAAGCTTTTGAAGCTATGTCAAACGCCATCACCAGACGTCAACGGGCTGCGAAAGGCCAGCTTTCCGGTTTTTCTGAAGGAGACAGAGTTCAGTTCAACAACCGTGGAAAAGGCCTTTACAAACTGCTGCGGAGGCCGCGCAGAATGAAACCGCTCAGACGCTCGGCCAGGGTAGAGGCTTGGGCAAAGAAGAAGCAGTGGGCCATGCATCCGGGTTCCGCAGGCAGTGCGGTCAGGGTGGGGGAGCCATCAGATCGGCCAGCACCGATGCCGCCAGGGGCCGGGTCAGGGCGCGTTGCGCGGCCATGGTCTCGGCGTCGAGTGCCGCGACCAGACGGCGCGCAAGGCCAAGATCGCGCTCCATCCGCAGGACCAGCCAGTCGATCAGCGCGGGCGGCGCGGAAAGCTGGCGGTCGGCCAGCAGCTTGACCAGAACCGCTGCCAGAAGCCCGTCATCGGGTGGCCCGATCCGGGTCTGCGCCACCGCCCCCATGCGGCTGACAAGATCGGGCAGCCCCAGCCCCCAGTCACGCGGCGCGCCCCGCGCGGTCATCAGCAGCAGCCCCCCTCGGGCAGCGCTGAGGTTCCACAGATGGAACAGCGCCTGTTCCGCCCCGGCCAGACCGGCAGCCAGATGGACATCCTCGACCAAAAGCGCGCCGCCTTCGGGCAGAAGCTGATCGGCGCTGTCGACGCGCAGCGCCACAGCCGGCACCGTCGCAGCCCCTGTCGCTGCGGCCCATATCGCGGCCATATGGGTCTTGCCCGCGCCCTCGGGCCCGATCAGCAGCATCCGCCCCTGGGGCCAGCCGGCCGGGTCATCCAGCGTGGCCAGTGCCAGCGCATTGGCGGGAGTGACCAGAAAGTC
The DNA here is from genome assembly GCA_030538515.1 of Paracoccus sp. (in: a-proteobacteria). Taxonomy (GTDB): domain Bacteria; phylum Pseudomonadota; class Alphaproteobacteria; order Rhodobacterales; family Rhodobacteraceae; genus Paracoccus. Next base: position 5,027 of record JAUNTV010000070.1, on the reverse strand, counting down.
ATCCCGCCCGAGCGCCGGTTCAGGCGCCAGATCAAGGGTCAGCTGGCGGGCCATCGGCTTAGCGCGTCTCGGCACCAAGGGGGTCGGCCGCGCTCGTTGCGGCGGCCTCGGCCTCCTCGGCCTCGGCGGCGCGCCGCGCGCTCAGCGTGCCCTCGGGGACAAGCTCGATCAATTGCGGCTCGGGGATGGGGGCTGCGCGGGTATCGCCGGTATAAAGCGGGCTTTCCTGATAGCGCGCGGCGGCGTAGCGCACCAGAACGCCTAGCGAGGCAGCCAGCGGCACCGCGATCACCATGCCCAGGAACCCGAAGAGCGAGCCGAAAACCGACAGCGCCAGCAACAGCCAGACCGGGCGCAGCCCGACGTGATCGCCGACGATCTTGGGTTGCAGGTAATTGCCCTCGACCACCTGACCGAAGATGAAGATGGCGGCGACCACCGCGATCCACAGCGGATCGCCCCAGAAGGTGAACATGGCGACACCAATGGCGGTGGCCCCGCCGATCAGCGTGCCGACATAGGGAATGATCCCCAGAATCGCCGCCCCCATGCCGAT
>JAUNTV010000070.1:0-4461 GCA_030538515.1 Paracoccus sp. (in: a-proteobacteria) | reverse complement strand
CAGCCCGACCATCATCAGCGCGACCGAATAGAAGCTGCCCTGGATCACCATCACCGTGCCTTGCCCGCGCAGGAACCCCGACAGCGTTGCATCGATTTCCGAGGCCAGCCGGCGGATCGTCGGCGCGTGCTGGCGCGGCAGCAGCTTGTCGATCCGCGCGACCAGATCGTCCCAGTCGAGCAGCATGTAGAAGGTAACCACCGGCACGATGACGATCAGCGCGATCACCCCCACCACGCTTGAGATCGAGCCCAGCACCGAGCCAAGCACCCCCGCCCCCTTGTCGCCGATCAGTGAGCCGAGATTGCTCAGCGTGGAATCGACGGGGCCGCCCTCGGCCAGGATGCCGGGGAACCGCTCGGTCAGGAAATCGACGAGGCGGTTGATCATATCGGGCATGGCGGCAACCAGTTGCGAGGTCTGCCGGATCAGGATCGGTGCCAGAAACAGCAGGAAGCCCACGAAAACCAGCACCATCGCCAGCGTGATCGCAACCACCGCCAGCGTCCGGCTGAGGCCGAGCCGCTCAAGCCGGTCGGCAAGCGGGTCCAGCAGATAGGCAATGCCCGCGCCGATGATGAAAGGCAGCACCGCCTGCCCCACCAGCCAGAGCACCAGCATCAGCGCCAGCCCCGCGCCCCCCCACCATAGCAACTGGGCTTTTGCCGACATGCCGCGATCCACCTTTGCCTTGCCGCTCAAAGCCCCTATATCGGCGCCATGACCGGATACGTCAATCTCATGAAACTCTGCGTCGGCGCCGAATCCCCCGAGGATATGGAGCGCTGGCAGCAGCAGCGCTATGGCAGCGGAAAATCGCCCTGCCACGTCACCCGCATGTGGCCCAGACGAGAGGCCGAGCTGCTTGCCGGCGGCTCGATCTACTGGGTGTTCAAGGGCAGCATGCTGGCGCGCCAGAAGCTGATCGGGCTGGAAGAACGCCTTGGCGATGACGGCATCCGCCGCTGCGCGCTGATCCTCGATCGGGCGGTGATCCGCGTCGCCGCCGTTCCGCGCCGCCCGTTTCAGGGCTGGCGCTACCTCACCCCGGCAGATGCGCCCCCCGATCTGTCGCTGGAACGCAGCCACGATGACGTCCTGCCCCCCGATCTGGCCATGAAGCTTGCCGAAATGGGCCTGCGCTGAGACTTGACGCGCCCGCGCCGCTCAGGTAGCGGAAGGGCAAGGCGGGTGTAGCTCAATGGCAGAGCAGAAGCTTCCCAAGCTTACGACGAGGGTTCGATTCCCTTCACCCGCTCCATAATCTCGACATCCACGGTCGCCAATTCACCTTGATTTGCTGGTACTTCCTACACTTTTAGCGATTTCCTAGCTTACCAGGGTGCGCAAATCCGTCAACATTTCCATCAACATTAGGAAATGTGTGACATGGGCCTGACCTGCATAAATGGATGGTGGTATTTCGTCATGCGCGTGCCGCGCCGCTTCGCGCATGTGGATGGCCGCGCGCAGGTTCGGCGCGCCCTGCATACGGATTCCGAACGCACTGCCCGCGCCAAGGCTGAAAGCATCCGTGCCGAGTTTCTGGCCTATTGGGAGGCGCTGGCCGCCGGGCGATCCGATGATGCCGCCCGCGCCTTCTCTGCGGCGAAGGGGCTGGCCGCCAGCCGGGGCTTTGCCTATCGACCCGCCGCCGATCTGGCCGCCACGGCATCGGCCGATGAAATCCTTGCCCGGTTGGAGGCGCTGATCCGGCCTGACGGGTCTTTCGCCTCGCTGGCCGAGGCAACGGCGATCCTTGGTGCGGCATCCGCCCCGGCGCTGTCGATTACCGAGGCCCTGAAAGAAATGGAAGAACACGCCGCCCCTGATCGGCTGGCGGGGCGGTCTGACGAACAGCGCAAGCGGTGGCGCCAGCCGCGCGAAGCCGCCGCCCGCAATTTCATCGCGGCAACCGGCGGCGTGGACAAGCCGATTTCCGAAATCACGCGCGAGGATGCGCAATCATTTCGCAGGTGGCTGGCGGGTGAATTGGAGGCGCGCCGGCTGGTTGTGAATACTGCGAATAAGCAAATGGGCTTTATGTCCGACCTGTTTCGCACATGGGCGGAATATCACGCGCTGAAACAGGAAAACCCTTTCGCAAAGCTGCGTTTCAAGGATGCCGTCAAGAAAACGGTTGGCGTGCCATTTTCCGAGGATTGGCTTCGCACGCGGCTTCTGGCGCCCGGCGCGCTGGATGGGCTGAATGAGGAGGCCCGCGACGTTTTGCTTGTGCTGGTGAATACCGGCGCGCGGCCGGGCGAGGTCATCGGCGCAGTTCTTACAGATTTTGCAACATCTGCCAATGTCCCGCATCTGATGATTTCAGCGAATGAAAACCGGGGCTTGAAAACCGAACAGTCGGCGCGCGTGATACCCTTGTTGGGTGTTTCTCTTGAGGCCGCGCGGCGGATCGTGGCGCGTGGCGGCATTTCCCGATATGTCGGGAAAACTGATAGTTTCAGCGCCGCCGCGAATAAATACATGGCCGAAAACGGATTGAAAGAGGTTGCCAAAAATACGGTTTACAGCCTGCGCCATTCTTTTGAAGATCGCATGACCGAAGCCGATATTGACGACCGTATCCGCGCTGAATTGATGGGGCACAAATATGAGCGCCCCGACTATGGCCGGGGCGGATCGCTTGAAAAGCGGGCTGAATTACTGGCCCGGATCGCGCTTTAGGCGGGCGTGATGTATTCGCGCGGGCCGCGCCACATCTGCCCGTTGTCTAGGCGAACCGCCCGCATCGCCCGGCCGTTTCCGTCGCGGCTTGCGCGGAGATATGTGCCGGTCAGTCGCGGCCAGTCCGAATCGGGCGGGGTGATGGTGACACGGGTTCCGGGCCGGATCATGGCGCGCCCCCGATAATCTGCGCGGCATCTCCGCGCCACATTCCGCCGATGGCAAGCGCGACACTGTGGCGGCCGGTATCGTCAATTCCTCTGTATTCGCCCGCCATCGGGCCGCCGGGCAACCCGCGAACGGCGACGATTTGCCGACCGCCCCCGCCGATAGCTGCAATTTTATGCGTCAGGTTTTCGCGGGGGCGTCCCTGTGCTATGTGATTGATCGTCATTGTTGGGTTCCTGTATTTGACAATGGCTGCGGTCGGCGCGCTGCAACGCGCCGGCCGCTCTGTTTCAACCGCCCTGCGCGATCCGCCGCGCCCGTTCGATGGCGCTGGCGGTCGTGTCGAGCGCGGCAAGGTCGCGTTCCATCCGTTCAAAGATCGGCAGGAAAGCGGTGCCACCGTGGGCGGTAAAATACGCGGCGACCTTGTGCGCCCGCGCGACGCGATCCCGGCGGCTGTTCATGCGGCTTCACATGTCACCTTGAGGTCGAGCCGGGCGCATTTTTCCAAAAACCGATTGTAGCTGACCCCGGCGATCTGCGATGCCTGACGCTTGTTGAGGCCGGTTGCCGCAAGCGTCTGCGAGATATAGGCCGCTTCGGCGGCCTTCAGAACCTGTTGAAGCGTCATGTCGGTGGCGTCAATCTTGATCGGTTGTTTTTGCATGTTTGGAGAGTCCCTCTGTCTTTTCAGGCGGGTTTTCCGGCCTGTGTCGTGATCCGGCCCGCAATCCGGTGGCTGGGGCTTTGCGAAAAGTCATGCTGCAACATGCCGTCGCGCCCTTGGGCCAAAAGATACGGGTCGAGATGGTGGCGAATTGCGAAGCCCGGATCCGGCGTCAGGCATTCAATGACAACCGGCCCGGATTCGCGTTGATCCGTAACGGGTTCGGTTGCGATCAGGTCGCCGGGGTGAAACCGGCAAGCGAACAGCGTGACGGGGCTTTCCACAAGGAAGAACCGCGCGCCTTCTGCCGCAGGGCTGGCATCCATCCGCAGCGCAGCTAGTCGCGGCCGATACTCGGTAAAGTTCAGTTCTGACAAGCACCGAGCCTGCACGATTTGCGGCCGTCTGTCGTGGTGGCAGGTCGAGAATATCGCCGCAACGGCGCTGGCGCGTGAAGGCACTTTCTTGTACCGCATCTGGCGCGGCCCGGATTTCGGGTCGTTCGGCTTTCAGATCGAAGCTCTTTCTGTCGATCTGCTGGACCTTGGGCGCTGCCGCTGACCGCCTGGCGCGCCGGGTGCCGACCGCCAAGCCGTGGCTGGCCAAGGTGTTCCGCTGGCAGGGATTGTCAGCGACCGAGATTGCCCGCAAGATGCACGTCAGTGACCTGGCCGTGCGCGGCTGGCTGAACAAGGCGGATGCCCGCAAGGCAGCACCGGCCCCGGATCGTCGCCAGCTGCTCCTGATCTGACCCCAAAAACCACTCACAAACCGTTGTGCCTAGGTGTTTGATCCCACGACTTGATGGTGCGATCCTTTCTATGGAATGGAAGGAAGCCCTATGGGACAAGTTCGTCACGGCAGCGCCACGACCACGCACGCTGTCCGAGCAGCAATAATGAGGGTCGGCCCACCATTGGTTCAAGGGCCGGCCCGAA
>JAUNTV010000069.1:7661-11087 GCA_030538515.1 Paracoccus sp. (in: a-proteobacteria) | reverse complement strand
AGCGTTTCAGGAAGCTTCGGATCATCTCATGGCCATGGTCCGAGGCGATGGATTCGGGGTGGAACTGCACGCCCTCGATGGGCAGGCTGTCGTGGATCACCCCCATGATCGTGCCGTCGCCCGCGCGCGCAGTGACGCGCAGCGTATCGGGCAGGGTCTCGGGCGCGATGGTCAGCGAATGATAGCGCGTGGCCCTCAGGGGCGAGGGCAGGCCCGCGAAAACGCCGCTTCCGTCGTGGATCATCTCATCGACCTTGCCATGCATGATGCGATCCGCGCGGATGATCTTGCCGCCGAAGGCCTCGCCAATGGCCTGATGGCCAAGGCAGACGCCGAAAAGCGGCAGATCGCCGCGCGCCGCCACCGCCCGGATCAGGTCAAGGCAGATGCCCGCGCGCGCCGGATCGCACGGCCCCGGCGAGATCACGATGCCGCGCGGGCGCAGGGCCAGTGCCTCGTCCACGGTGATGCGGTCATTGCGGCGCACCTCGACCTGCGCGCCTTCCTCGCCAAGATAATGCACGAGATTCCAGGTGAAGCTGTCATAATTGTCGATAAGCAGGATCATGTCGGTCCATGGCGATTGGGGGTGAACCCGGCGGGATCAGGCTTTATAGATGTGCGAAATGACCGGTCGGGGCAAGCCGGCTGATGCGGGAAATGGGGCGCGAATGGCAAGAACGGATGGAATCGGGCGCGGTCTGGTCCATGGCGGGCTGATCGGGGCGGCGGCACTTCTGGGCCTGTCGCTCGTCTTGCCCGTGCCAGAGAGGGGCCCCGGCGTGCCGCCTGTGCCTGCCGGGCAGGCAGGCGGAAATGCCGCGCGCGATACCGAGGCCGCAGGGCTTTCCGCCGCCCCGCCCCCCGAACCGGTCGGGGCATCGCAACAGGCAGGCACGCCTGCGCCGCAGGCAGAGACCGCGCTTGCGCCGGTCAGCGGCTCGGAATTCGCGCGTGCGGCCGATGATCTGCCCCCGGTGATCCCCGGCGCGGCCGAGGCACCCGGTCCCGCGCCCGGACTGGCCGAGGTCGGCGCGCCAAGCGTCGAAGTCTCGCCGCGTCCAGCAACCATCCCCGCCACAAGGCCGGATGCGCAAAACGAGACCGAGGCCCCCCGGCCCGGCCTTGATCCGCCCGCCGCCGTCACCGCGCCCGCGCCAGAGCCCGCGCGGCCCGGCCCCGCAGTGGTGCCGGCGCGCATTCCTGCACCTGATCCCGATGCGGGGGTAGGGGCTGGCGCGCGCAGCGCGCCTGCCGCGCCCGATGATAACAGGCTGCCGGTTCTGCCGGGGGCCGAGACCGCCCCCGATCCGGCCCGCGCCAGCCCCCAGGCGACCCTGACCACCCCCCCGACACCCGAAGCGGCGGGCGAGGATGGCGCGCCACCCCTGCCGCCCGATGCGCCGACCGGCAGCGCCACCCCGCCCGCCCCGCCCGAACCCGCTGCCGGGCAGCCCTTGCCCGGCGCTTCGGCGGATACCACGGCGCGCAGCCCGGCCACGCACCTGCCCCCCCCCGACCCGAGGCGCGAAACCGTGCCGCCGCCGCCCCCCGACGCCTCGCAGGGGGGCGATGGCCCTGCCACCGGAACGGCAGGCAGTGGGGAAGGCGTGACGGCTGGTGATGTGCCTGCCGGGATGGCTGGCGACACGGCCGCCGCCGCGCCTGATCATAATGGCCCCGCCACCGGAACGGCAGGTGATGGGGGCGGTGTGACGGCTGGTGATATGCCTGCCGGGATGGCTGGCGATGACCCCGCCATCGGCGCGGCGCGTCATGTCCCCTCTGCGGGAACGCTTGCCGACGCGCCCGCCGCAGAGGCATCACCCGCGCCCGTCGTCGGCTCTGCCCCGGCACCGGGTCGCCAGCCCCGGCCTGCGCCCGATCTCGATATCCCCTCGATCCCATCCATGAGACTGCCATGAGACGCCCCAATCACGCCCCCTTCAATCCGGCGCTGAGCGCGACCTTCGCCCCCCCCGTGATGGAGGCGCGGCGCTGGCTTCAGGCGGCGGAATTCCCGCCCGGTCGCCCGTTGATCAATGTCTCGCAGGCGGCCCCCGTCGATCCCCCGCCCGAGGTGCTGCGCCGGGTCATGGCTGATGCGGCGCTGAACCGGGCGGATGCGCATCTTTACGGGCCGGTTCTGGGCAATGACGATCTGCGCGAGGCGCTGGCTGACAGCTGGTCGCGCTTTTACGGTGCCCCCGTCAGCCCCGGCCAGATCGGCATCACGCAGGGCTGCAATCAGGCGTTTTGCGCGGTGATCTCGACCCTGGCCGGAACCGGGGATGAGGTGATCCTGCCGGTTCCGTGGTATTTCAACCACAAGATGTGGCTCGACATGCAGGCGATCCGCACCGTGCCGCTGGCATGTGGGCCTGATATGGTGCCCCGCGCCGAGGATGCGGCGAAGCTGATCACCAGCCGGACCCGTGCCATCGTGCTGATTTCGCCCAATAATCCGACCGGGGCGGAATATCCTGCCGAGACTCTGGCGGCGTTTTACGACCTTGCCCGCGCGCAGGGGCTGGCGCTGATCGTCGATGAGACCTATCGCGATTTCGACAGCCGCCCGGGCGCGCCCCATGACCTGCTGGCGCGTCCGGGCGCGGATGAGGTGCTGATCCAGCTTTACAGCTTTTCCAAGGCGTTCCGGCTGACCGGGCACCGGGTGGGCGCGGTGCTGACCGGCACACGCCGCATGGCCGAGCTTGAGAAGTTTCTGGATACCGTCGCCATCTCGACCAGCCAGATCGGGCAGATCGGGGCGGAATGGGGTCTGCGCAACCTGACCGACTGGCTGGCGGGCGAGCGCGCCGAAATCCTGTCGCGGCGCAAGCGGATGCTGGACGCCATGGCGGGGCTGGCGGGCTGGCGGGTGATCAGCGCGGGGGCCTATTTCGCCTGGCTCGAACAGGGGTTCGACATGCCCTCGGACCAGCTTGCGCAGCGGCTGGTGGCCGAGGCGGGTATCCTCATGCTGCCGGGCACCATGTTCATGCCCGAAGGGCAGGGGCAGCGCCATATGCGGCTGGCCTATGCCAATGCCGATGCGGCGGGCATTCATGCGCTGGCCGAGCGGCTGCGCCACTGGCCCGGCTAAGGCGCGGCAATACCCTTGAAGCGGGCCCTTGTGCGGCCTACAAACCTGCCCGGTAACGATAAGGAAAACGACCATATGAGCAGCCTGCGACGCAAGGGAAAATCTGCGATTGTCTGGGTCTTGATGGGGCTGCTCGTGCTTGGCCTCGGTGGGTTCGGCGTCACCAGTTTCACCGGCGGGGGAACCGAAATCGGCACCGTCGGCAAGACCGAGGTGGATTCCGCCAGCTATGGCCGCGTCCTGCAACAGCAGATGAACGAATTCTCGGCCCGAAGCGGGCAGCGCATGACCATCGAACAGGCCCGCGGCATCGGGCTGAC
>JAUNTV010000069.1:0-7651 GCA_030538515.1 Paracoccus sp. (in: a-proteobacteria) | reverse complement strand
CGCAGCTTTTCACCCGCGCCACGCTTGAGGAAGAGGCCCGCAAGATCGGCGTCTCGGTCGGTGACAGGCAGGTGGCCACGGCGATCACGCGCGACCCCTCGTTTCAGGGGCCCGGCGGTTTCAGCCGCGCCGCCTATAGCGAGGTGCTGCGCCGTCAGGGGCTGACCGAGGAACGCTATGAGCGCGAGATCCGCGGCGAACTGGCGGCGATGATCCTGCATCACGGCGTGGTGGCCGGGGTCGCGGCCCCCGCGGCGCAGGCCGATCTGGCCACCGGCTGGGTGCTGGAACGGCGCGATATCTCGTGGCATGAGCTGAGCGCCGATGACCTGCCCGCCCCCGTCGCCCTGGCCGATGAGGACGCGCTTCGGGCCTGGCATCAGGCCAATGCCGACCGCTTCACCGCGCCCGAGATCCGCAAGATCACCTATGTCTGGCTGACGCCCGAGATGCTGGCCGAAACCGTCGCGCTGGATGAGGCCGCGCTGCGCGAGATCTATGACGCCCGCGCCGCCGAATACATCCAGCCCGAACGCCGCATGGTCGGGCGCCTGGTCTTCGAAAGCACCGAGGCCGCCGAGGCCGCCCGCGCAAGGCTGGACAGCGGCGCGGTGAATTTCGAAACGCTTGCCGGGGAACGCGGGCTGACGCTGGCCGATACCGATCTGGGCGAGCGGACCGAAGCCGAACTGGGCGCGGCCGGTGCCACGGTTTTCGCCGCCGCCGATAATGGCGTGGTCGGCCCCGTGCAATCCGACCTTGGCCCCGCGCTTTATGCGGTCAATGCCATTCTTGACCCGGTGAACATCAGCTTTGACGAGGCCCTTCCCGATCTGCGCGCCGAAGCCGCCGCTGACCGCGCGCGGCGACTGATCGGCGAACATGCCCCCGCGATCGAGGATGAGCTTGCCGGCGGCGCCTCGCTGGAACAGATCGCCGAGGAAACCGAGATGCAGCTTGCCCGGATCGACTGGAGCAGCGCGGTCGAGCCCGTTCCCGGCGAGATCGGCGGCTATCCCGCCTTCCGCGATCAGGCCGGAAGCGTCAGTCAGGCCGCCTATCCCGAGCTGTTCGAACTGGATGACGGCGGCATCTTCGCGCTGCGTCTGGATGAGGTGATCCCGCCCGCGCTGATCCCCTTCGAGGATGTGCGCGACGCGGTTGCCGAGGACTGGACCACGGCCGAAACCCACCGCCAGCTTGTCGCCTTGGCCGAGGATATGAAGCTGAAGGCGGTCTCGGCGACGATGCCCCAGGTCACGCGCGACGGGAATGGCGTCGCGGAAAACGGGGCTGACGGCGAAGATGCCGGGGCCGATGATCTGCCGCTCTGGAACAGCGACACAGGGCTTTTGCGCGATGGCTGGCTGGAACATGCCCCGCCCTCGCTTCTGCGCCGCGCCTTCACGCTGGAAGAGGGCGAGACCGAACTGGTCGATGACGGTGCCCGCGTGGCCCTTGTGCGCGTCGACCGGATCGAGCCTGCGTTGCTTGAGGGCGAGGGGCCGGGTGAGGTGAAGGCGATGATCTCGGACCGGCTGGACCGCTCGCTTGCCAATGACATGTTCGACTATTTCACCCGCGCCATCCAGTCGGCCAATGGCGTGACACTGAACCAGCCCGCCATCGCGGCGGTCGAATCGCAGATGTAGCCCATGCAGATCACCCCCGATTTTCAAGGCTTTCAGCCCGGTTGGCAGGCGGGCAGGAACCAGCTTCTGACGCTGCGCCTGGCCGCCGATCTGGATACGCCGGTCAGCCTGATGCTGAAACTGGCCGAGGCCGCGCGCGGCAGCTTCATGCTGGAAAGCGTCACCGGGGGCGAATTGCGCGGGCGCTATTCGATCATCGGCATGAAGCCGGATCTGATCTGGGAATGCCGCGCAGGCCAGGCGCGGATCAACCGCGATGCCCGCTATTCGGACGCTTTCAGCGATGATCCGCGCCCGGCGCTTGACAGCCTGCGCGCGCTGATCGCGGAAAGCCGGATCGAGATGCCGCCCGATGTGCCGCCCGCCGCCGCCGGGCTGTTCGGCTATCTGGGCTATGACATGATCCGTCTGGTCGAGCATCTGCCCGACGTCAACCCCGACCCGATCGGCCTGCCCGATGCGATTCTGACCCGGCCCTCGGTCGTGGCGGTGCTGGACGGGGTGAAGGGCGAGGTGACGCTTTGCGCGCCGGTCTGGCACGACCCCGCCATCCCCGCCCGCGCGGCTTACGCGCAGGCCGCCGAGCGTCTGACCGAGGCGCTGCGCAGCCTTGACCGGCTGCCGCACGAGCCGCGCGAGATGGGCGGGCGCGGCCAGATCGGCGCGCCGCGTTCGAATTTCACCCATGAGGCCTATCTGGCCGCCGTCGGGCGCGCCAAGGATTACATCCGCGCCGGCGATATCTTTCAGGTCGTGCCCGCGCAGCGTTGGGCACTGGATTTCCCGCTGCCGCCCTTCGCGCTTTACCGCAGCCTCCGGCGCACCAACCCTTCGCCCTTCATGTTCTATCTGAACCTCGACCCCGAGGAAGGGAATTTCCAGATCGTGGGTGCCAGCCCCGAAATCCTTGTCCGGCTGCGCGATGGCGAAGTCACCATCCGCCCCATCGCCGGCACCCGCCCGCGCGGCACCAATGAGGCCGAGGACCGCGCCCTGGAAGCCGATCTTCTGGCCGATCAGAAGGAACTGGCCGAGCATCTGATGCTGCTGGACCTTGGCCGCAATGATGTCGGCCGGGTGGCGAAGATCGGCACCGTCCGCCCGACCGAGGAATTCGTGATCGAGCGCTATTCCCATGTCATGCATATTGTCAGCAATGTGGTGGGCGAATTGCGCGAGGGCGAGGATGCGCTGTCGGCCCTGCTGGCGGGCCTGCCTGCGGGCACCGTCTCGGGCGCGCCCAAGGTCCGCGCGATGGAGATCATCGATGAGCTGGAACCCGAAAAGCGCGGCGTTTATGGCGGCGCGGTCGGCTATTTCGCCGCCAATGGCGAGATGGACATGTGCATCGCGCTGCGCACCGGCGTGGTCAAGGACGGCCAGCTTTACATTCAGGCCGGTGGCGGCGTGGTCTATGACAGCGATCCCGAAGCCGAGTTTCAGGAAACGGTGAACAAATCCCGCGCGCTTCACCGCGCCGCCGAGGAAGCCGCCCGCTTCACGCGGGACAACCGCTAGGATTCGTTACGTAACGTCGCAACTGGACTTCCCGTCAACGCCGGTTAACGGTTCACGCCTCAATCGGGGCGTATCGACATGGCGCGGCAGGATTATCACACATATATCTATAATATTGATGAATTTCCGCTGGCCTCCTCGGACCCGGCGGGCTTCAATCTGTTCATCGACAGCGACAGGCCGACCTTTCCGATCGGTCAGAAGTTTTCATTCGCCGGGGTCGGGCATCCCCAGGCGATCACCATCAGCGATCTCGACAACGCATTGACCGACCGCGATGTCGCTAACGATCAATACATCAATTTCGCCGATCCCACCCGCACCATCACGGTCGAGGGCGGGCAGGTCTGGGGCAATGGCACGCAGCTTGAAGGCGCGTGGTCGGTGTCGCTGCGCGGTGATGACGGCTCCGAAGTGACCATCTGGGGCGTGACCTTCAACCAGCAGGACAATAACGTCCAGGCCATGGTCGCGAATGGCAACCTGAAGGTCGGCGTGATCTATACCATCGTCACCTATTCGACCAATAACGGCGCGGGCTATGGCGGGCTGGTCTGTTTCGGGGCCGGTACGCTGATCGCCACGCCGCAAGGCCCGCGCCGGGTCGAGACGCTGGGTGCGGGCGATCCGGTTCTGGATCACGAGGGGCAGACCCATCCCGTGCGTTGGGCGGGCGGGCGTCTTGTCTCGGCTGCCGAAATGGACGCCGATCCGAAGCTGAAGCCGATCCGCATCAGCGCCGGCAGTCTGGGGCCGGGGTTGCCGCAGCGCGATCTGATCGTCTCGCCCCAGCACCGGGTTCTGATCCGCTCTGGCATTGCGCGGCGCATGTTCGGCACGGATGAGGTGCTGATCCCCGCCGTCCATCTGCTGGGGGCAGAGGGGGTCGCCCGGATTGATGCACCGATGGGCCAATCCTATCATCACCTGATGCTGGACGATCACCGCATCCTGCTGGCCGAAGGGGCCGAGGCCGAAAGCCTGCTGCCAGGCCCCGCCGCGCTTTCGATCATGACACCTGCCGCGCGTGCCGAAATCCTGAGCATCTTCCCCGCCTTCGCGCATCTGCGCCTGCCCCCGGCGCGACCCGTGCCCGAAGGGGCCCGCAGCCGGCAACTGGTCGCGCGCCACATGCGCAATGCCAAGCCCCTTGTCGGTGCCGTTCCACCCGGACGCTGAAGGGGGGCGATCACGGGCAGGGAAAAGGGCGGCACTGGCCGCCCTTTGCTTGTTGTCATGCCCGCTATCAGTTTGCCGGGGCGGGCAGCGTTTCGGGTTCGGCTGCCTCGGGATCGGTCACATCGGGTTCGGGTGCCGGGGTGGTATCGGCGGGCAATTCCGCATCCGCCGGCGGGGTCACGGCCGGATCGGCTGCCGGCACCATGGCCGGGTCGTCGGCAGGTGTCATGACCGGATCGACCGGATCGACACCGGGCGCCCGCGCCGGGGACGGTGCCTGCTGGCGGTCGCGCAGCACATATTCGGGCGCGGCGCGGGCCTCGTCACGGGTCAGCTCTGATGTGATCTCCTGCGCATCGGAATTGATGCTCAACTGATCCCACGGCACGGCGATCTGCTTTTCGCCGATGCCAAGGAAGCCGCCCACACCGATGATCGCGGCGATGACCTGACCGGTATCGGCATCGACGATCAGATCCTTGATGTCACCGACGGTCTCACCCTGAAGCGAGGTGACGCGGCTGCCGGTGATCCAGTCGATGCGAAGTTCGTTCGGGGCCTGTTCGCGCATCACCTTGTCGCTGGCGACCATCTCGGCCTCAAGCACGGCGGTCTCATCGACCTCGACCTCGGCATCGATCATGGTTTCGGGGGCGGGCTGGGTGCTTTCCACCGCAGGATCGGCAGCAGGCACTGCGGGGTCGCTGGCGGTGTCCTGCGCCCATGCCATGCCCGAAAACGGCAGAATGAAGGCGGTGGTCAAAAGGATCTTGCGCATAGGTGTCTCCTCAAGCTGGTTGCGGATGCCGTCTGGCATCTGCATCAGCCCACCAATTCGCCGCGCCCCGATCCGGTTCCGGGAAATTGTTTCACCGGACGGCTGAAACCGGGCAAAAGGCGGAACGGAAACGAAAAAACCGCCGTATGATAAAGATTAATCGTCGCCGCGATAGGGGCGCACATATTGCAGCGCCATATCCCAGGGGAAGAAGATCCAGGTGTCCTGAGAGACCTCGGTGATATAGCTTTGCACCATCGGCTTGCCCTTGGGCTTGGCATAGACGGTGGCAAAATGGGCCTTGGGATACATTTCGCGGATCAGTTCCAGCGTGCGCCCGGAATCGACCAGATCATCCACCACCAGAATGCCATCGCCATCGCCCATCAGGGTCGCGTCGGGCTGCTTGAGGACTTGCAGGTCGCTTTGCCCGGCCTCGGCCCCCACACCCTTGTAGGATTTGATCGAGATCGTATCGATGGTGCGGATGTCCAGTTCACGCGCCACGATCATCGCGGGCACCATGCCGCCGCGCGTCACCCCCACGATGGCCCGCCACGGCGTGCCGTCCAGCCGCCAGGCAAGGGCGCGGGCGTCGCGGTGAAGCTGGTCCCAGCTGACATGGAAGCCTTTTTCATGGGGCAGAAGGGTTGATTCGCTCATGGTGTCTCTCAGCTTTTGATGATCAGAAGCGCGCCCAGCACGAATAGCGCAATCGCGGCGATGCGGTCGATCCAGAATTTCGCCCCGAAATAGCGCAGCCGCATGGGGCCGGCGGACATGGTAAGGGTGACTGCGCCATACCAGAACAGTTCCGTGGCAAGCGCCGTGGCATAGATGGCGGCATTCTGCGCAAGGCTGAGCGTGCCGGGAAAAAGCTTCAGGATCAGCGCGGCATAAAACAGCGCGGGCTTGGGGTTGGACAGGTTCAGCAGCACGCCGCCCAGAAATCCGCGCCCGAATCTCTTTTCCGCCGCCTCGGGCAAGGGGGCCTCGGCGGCCCGCCATAGCCCATAGGCGAACCACAGGATGTAGATGCCACCAAGGATGCGCACCACATGATAAAGTGGCGGATAGGCCCGGAAGGCCAGGGCCAGCCCCGCCAGCGAGAACAGGCACCACAGCGAGGCGCCAAAGGCCAGCCCCAGCCCGAAAGGCAGCGCCACCTCGCGCCCGCGCGAGAAGGATGTCTGAATCGCCGCCACGATGGCCGGGCCGGGCGACAGAAGCGCAACCGTGATCAGCCCGATAAAAGCAAGATAGGTGTCCAGTTCAGCCGTCCTTGCGCCCCGAAACCACATCGATATCAGGCGCATCCACGGATTTCATCCCGACCAGATGATAGCCCGCATCGACGTGATGGGTCTCGCCCGTCACGCCGCTGCCCAGATCGGACAGCAGGTAAAGCGCGGATTTGCCCACCTCATCCTGGGTGACATTGCGCCTGAGGGGCGAGTTCAGCTCATTCCATTTCAGGATATAGCGGAAATCCCCGATCCCCGATGCCGCCAGCGTCTTGATCGGTCCGGCGCTGATCGCATTGACGCGAATGCCGTCGCGGCCCAGATCCTCGGCCATATAGCGCACGCTGGCCTCAAGGGCGGCCTTGGCCACGCCCATGACGTTGTAATGCGGCATCACGCGCTCGGCCCCGTAATAGGTCAGCGTCACCATCGCCCCGCCGTCAGGCATGATCGCGGCCGCATGCCGGCCGGCCATGGTAAAGGAAAAAACGGAAATATCCATGGTTTTCAGGAAATTGTCATGGGTCGTGTCAATATAGCGACCGCGAAGCTGTTCCTTGTCGGAATAGCCGATGGCATGGACCAGGAAGTCGATCTTGCCCCAGGCCCTGCCGATTTCGGCAAACATCGCCGCGACCGAGCCTTCATCGGCCACATCGCAATCGAACAGCAATTCGCTGCCAAGCTGCGCGGCCAGTGGCTCGGCGCGCTTTTTCATCGCCTCGCCCTGATAGGACAGGGCGATCTCGGCCCCCTCATCCGCCAATGCCCGGGCGATGCCCCAGGCGATGGATTTGTCATTCGCCAGCCCCATGATGAGCCCACGGCGGCCCGCCATCAGACCGGGGCGTTCCTTGCTTGACATGGCCCTCTCCGTCTTTCCTTTTTGGCAGGATTAGGCCAAAGCCGGAGAGGCATCAAGCATGAGCGAGAGAAACGGGATATTTGCCGGCGAAGACCCCTTCGTGATCGCGCGGTCCTGGCTGGCCGAGGCCCAGACGACCGAGCCCGATGACGCCAATGCCATCGCGCTTGCCACGGTCGACGAAAGCGGGCTGCCCGATGTGCGCATGGTGCTTCTCAAGGAAATCGAAAGCCTGGGCGCGGGCAGGGGGGCTTTCGTCTTTTACACCAATTACGACAGCGCGAAGGGGCAGCAGTTGCAGGCGACGGGCAAGGCCGCTTTCGTGATGCACTGGAAATCGCTGCGCCGCCAGATCCGGGTGCGCGGCACCGTCACCCGTGAAGAAGGGCGGCAGGCCGATGCCTATTACAACAGC
>JAUNTV010000068.1:1171-11109 GCA_030538515.1 Paracoccus sp. (in: a-proteobacteria) | reverse complement strand
CATGAATCGCCGTGTCGATATAGGCGCAGCCGGTGTCGATACAGGCTTGCAGCACGGTCATATTGACGAAGGCCGAACCCACATTGATGCAGATGCCCGCATCGATCTGCCCGATCAGTTCGGCCAGGGCCTTGCTGTCCATGGCATCGACCTGATGGGCGGTGAAGGCCGTCTGGTGGCCCTTGTCGCGCAGCGAGGCGATGATCGCCTCGGCCTTCGATTTCGTGCGCGAGGCGATATGCAGCGCGCCGAATTCCCGCGCCCATTGCGCGACCTTATGCGCGGTGACTTGCGCGACGCCGCCGGCGCCGATGATGAGCACGTTTTTCTGCAACGCTTCCCCCTTCGGTGTCAGGACAGGCTGTCCCGATAGTCTTCATAAGTGAATTCCCGTGCGATGCGGATTGTTCCGTCCGCCTCGCGGATGGCGATGGCTGGCATGTTCACGCCGTTGAACCAGTTCTTCTTGACCATGGTGTAGCCGGCGGCGTCCGCGATACTGATCCGGTCGCCGATTTCCAGCGGGCGGTTGAAGCGGGCATCACCGAAAATATCCCCCGCGAGGCAGGTTTTCCCGGCGATCTGATAGGCGTGATCGCCCGCCTGCGGCAGCTTCGCGGTTTCGCGGTAGATGAGCAGGTCCAGCATATGCGCCTCGATGCTGGCGTCGACGATGGCGACCTTCTTGCCGTTGTCGATGATGTCCAGAACGCTGACCTCAAGACTGGCGGTGCCGGTGATGCTGGCCTCGCCCGGTTCCAGATAGACCTGCACGCCAAGGCGGTCGCTGAAGGCTTTCAGGCGGTCGGCAAGGCGGTCCAGCGGATAGCCTTCGCCGGTAAAATGGATGCCGCCGCCAAGCGAAACCCAGTCGAGCCGCTTCAGGAAGGCGCCGAACTCATCCTCGATCCGGTCAAGCTGCGTGGAAAACAGGTCGAAATCGCGGTTTTCGCAATTGTAATGGATCATCACGCCGCTGATGCGGTTTTCGGCCGCCTCCAGCCGGGCCATGTCCCATTCGCCAAGCCGCGAAAACGGCCGCGCCGGGTCGGCCAGATCGAAGCCCGAGGTCGAGAAGCGCGGATTGAGCCGCAGTCCGCGCGTGACATGGGCGGCCTTGTCGGCGAAACGGTCAAGCTGGCCAAGCGAGTTGAAGATGATCTTGTCGGCATGGGAAATCGCCTCATCGATCTCATGATCGGCCCAGGCGACGGAATAGGCATGGGTTTCCTTGCCGAATTTTTCGCGCCCCAGACGCAATTCGTAAAGCGAGGATGAGGTGGTGCCATCCATGAAATCGCGCATCTCGTCAAAGACCGACCAGGTGGCAAAGCATTTCAGCGCCAGCAGCGCCCTGGCGCCTGAGGTTTCGCGCAACCGGGCCACGATTTCCATATTGCGGCGAAGCGCGGGCAGGTCCATCAGGTAGAAAGGTGTTTGCAGCGACATCGTTCCCCCGGTTTCCGATCAAGGGCGTGGATATAGTCCGCCCGACCGGGTTTCGCAAGGAAGCGTGACGTCCTGATGACACCTGCCCGATCCGGCCCGGCACGCGGGGCAGGGCGGGGCGTCAACTCGGCTCTGGCGGGTGGATGGGGACGGTGAAGGCCACGAAATTGCGCCCGTCCTCGCGGAAATAGGCAAGCGATTGCGTCAGATGGCCGATCAGGAACCAGCCGAAGCCGCCTTCGGGATGGCTGGCAGGGTCGGGCAGTTTCGAATCCAGGCATAATCTGGGCAGCAGCCCCCCGTCATCACAGACCGAACAGGACAGCCCGTCATGCTGCGCCACCACGCTGAGATGCACCAGCGGGCGCGGGCCGGCAAGCTGCGCGCGGCCATGCTGGGCGATATTGTTCAGCACTTCGGCCAGCACCAGTTCAGAGCGCCCCATCAGGTCCATCGAGATATGCGCGCAGAGCCGGCGCGAAAGCTCGATCAGCGTTCGGCGCACCGAAGCGGGGCGGGCGCGGAAGCTGCGGGTAAAAACGACCAGGGGCTGCTTGGCCGTCACGGCATCCCCGATCACCACTTGCTTGCGGTCGGTCATCCTGTCACCCCGCCCCGGCCGCTTTCGATGATGTCGAAGATCTGATCCATGCGTGTCAGCTGAAAGACGCGCTGCACATTCGGGGTCAGCCCGCGCAGCAGCATCCGCCGCCCTTCGGGCAGGGCCTTTTTCAGCGCGATCACCGCGCCAAGGCCGGAACTGTCCAGAAATTCCACCGCGGCCAGGTCCAGCACCAGATCGGGGCCGCGCTGCGCGACATGGGGGCGCACGGTATCCTTGAATTCGCCTGCAATGGCGGCATCAAGCCGCTTTTCGGTCATATGCACCAGAATGTGGTCGCCCTGTTCCTTAATGGTGATATCCATCCCGGCCCCGCCTTTCGTCCCGTTCTGGCATCCTTAGCGCGAAATCCTTACCATCCGATGAATGCCGCCCAAGGGGGACAATCATCATGGAAAAGCGTGAAATCCGGGCCCCGGCCGGGCGCATCACCGCCTGTCTTGACGGCGGGCTTCTGCGCGCGCGGGGGATTTCTTACGCCCATGCGCCGCGCTGGCAGCACCCCCGGCCGCTGCCGGCGCGCGCGATCACGGCCCTTGGCCCGGCGCGGGCCTGTCCGCAACTGCCGATCCCGCGCCTTGACGGGGCCTTGCCGGGGGCTTTCGCGGGGCTGGAATTTCATGAAAATTGTCTGGATTTATCCATCACCGCGCCGGATGACGCGCGTGATCTGCCGGTGATTTTATGGCTTCATGGCGGCAGCTACGAATCGGGGGCGGCGGATATGGCGGTCTTCGACCCCTCGGTTCTGGTGCGGGATGAAGGCGTCGTCTTCGTCTCTGTCAGCTATCGGCTGGGGGTGTTCGGCTGGCTTTCGGGGGCGGGCAGACCGGCTAATCTGGGCGCTTTTGACGTGATCGCGGCGCTGGAATGGGTGGCGCGCAATATCGAAAGCTTCGGCGGTGATCCGGGGCGGGTGACGCTGTTCGGGCAATCCTCGGGCGGGGATCTGGCGGCGCGGCTGATGCTTGCACCGGCGGCGCAAGGGCTTTTCCGGCGCGCGATCATTGAAAGCGCGCCGCTTGCCCTGCCGCTTGGCGCGGCGCGGATGCGGCGCGTCATGCGCAGGCTGGCGGCGAGGCTGGCACCCGATGCGGCCCTTCTGGACATGCTGGCCGCGCAGGAACGGATCAGGCGCGGGGTGCGGCGCTTCGGGCTGGCCGGGCAGATGCCCTTCGGCCCGGAATTCGGCGCGCCCCCTTTCCCGCCCGAGGCCGATCTGGCCGCCGCCCATCACGCCATCGCACCCGAAATCGCGGTGATGATCGGGCATCTCCGGGATGAGGCCGCGCTGTTCCTGCCCCCGCCCGAACCCACCGCCCGGCTGTTCCGGCGCGGGGTGGAGCCGCTGCGCCGCGCGGCAACGCGGCATCTGACGCGCAGGCTTTACGCCCGGCCCGCGCGGGACTTCGCGGCGCGCCATGCCGGGGCGGGCGGGCAGGTGGCGCGCTTCGTGCTGGATTGGGGCCATGGCGCGCTTGGCCCCGCGCATCTGGCCGACCTGCCGCTGATTTTTCCCGGCCCCGCATGGCTCGGCACGCCGCTTTTGCCCGGCGATATGGGGCTGGCAGAGCTGACGCAGGCCGGCGCGCCCCTGCGCGCGCTTTGGGCGGGTTTCGCGCGCGACGCCGCCATTGGCGCGGATCAAGCCGGGCTGATCCGCTTCGAAACCCGTCCCTGAAGACGCGAAAACCCGCGCCAGGGCGCGGGTTTTGCCTTGTCGTCAGAAGGTTACACCCTCAGGCGGCGGCTTTGGCCTGTGCGACGATGGCCCCGAAAGCTTCCGGCTCATGCACGGCGAGATCGGCCAGAACCTTGCGGTCAACCTCAATCCCGGCCTTCGCCAGCGCGTTGATGAAACGCGAATAGGTCATTTCGGCATCCACCGCGCGCACGGCGGCGTTGATGCGCTGAATCCACAGCGCGCGGAAGTTGCGCTTGCGGTTCTTGCGGTCGCGGGTGGCATATTGGTTCGCCTTGTCGACCGCCTGCGTGGCGGTGCGGAAGTTGCGCGAACGGTTGCCGTAGTAGCCCTTGGCAGCGTCAAGGACTTTCTTGTGGCGGGCGTGGGTCACCTTGCCGGATTTAACTCGTGCCATGTGTCGGTCCTCTCAGGCTCAGCGGTCGTAGGGCATGTATTTCTTGACGATTTTCGCATCCGCGTCCGACAGCACCGTGGTGCCGCGCGCATCGCGGATGAATTTCGTCGTGCGTTTGATCATGCCATGGCGCTTGCCGGCCTGACCCGACTTGACCTTACCCGAGGCCGTCATCGAGAACCGCTTCTTGGCGGCAGACTTGGTCTTCATCTTCGGCATTTTACTCTCCTTGTCAGAGGTTTACGCGCGACTCGGCAATGCCATATCGGCCGGCCGCGCGGGATTGAAGGGGCCCCTATACGGCGCGTGCGCCGCAGATGCAAGCAGGATCAGCCGAAAAGACCGGCCAATGCGGCTTGCAATTGCGGCCAGCCCACGCTGCCGGGCACCCGCCATTCGGTGGCGGCTAGCAAGACCACCCCGGCAAGGAACAGGATCACCGCCCCGCGCGGGGGGCGGGTCTCGAAAAGCGCCATCGCCGCCACCGGCAGCGAAAGCAGACAAAGCGCTGCGCCCAGAAGAAGAACGATATCCGCCATGGACCGACCCCGGTTGAACCTTCTCCAGCCGGATTATTCGCTTTCCGAGTGGTAGATCAAGCGTTCATCACAGGGGGCGACGCGCAGGATATTGGTGGTGCCCGGCGTGTTGAAGGGCACGCCGGCGGTGACTACGATCTGCTCGTCCGTTTCGGCGAAGCCGAATTCGCGCGCGGCGCGGGCGGCGGTGATGACGGCCTGACGGAAGCGCGCCAGAGGCTCGGTGGCCACGCAATGCGTCCCCCATGTCAGGCACAGCCGGCGCAGCACCGGCATCAGGGGCGACATGGCGATGATGGGCGTGCGCGGGCGCTCGCGCGCGACCAGGCTGACCGTGGTGCCCGACTGGGTATGGGCGCAGATCGCCTTGATATCCGTGGTTTCCGCGATTTCGCGCGCGGCCGAGACGATGCCGTCGGCCACGGTCTTGCGATCGGCCCGGCGCGAGGCCTCGATCACCTCGCGGTAGGTGGGGTCGCTTTCGACCGAACGCGCGACGTTATCCATCGTCGCCACCGCCTCGACCGGGAATTGCCCCGCCGCCGATTCCGCCGACAGCATCACCGCATCCGCGCCTTCATAGATGGCATTGGCCACGTCCGAGACCTCGGCCCGCGTGGGCATGGGGCTTTCGATCATGGATTCCAGCATCTGCGTGGCCACGATGACGGGCTTGGCCGCCGCCCGGCAGGCGCGCACCAGCCGCTTCTGGATGGGCGGCACCGATTCGACCGGCAGTTCCACCCCAAGATCGCCCCGCGCCACCATGATCCCGTCCGAGACCGCCAGGATCTGCGCAAAGGCCCGCACGGCGGCAGGCTTTTCGATCTTGGCCAGCACGGCGGCACGCCCGCGCGCCAGTTCGCGCGCCTCGGTCATGTCTTCGGGGCGCTGCACGAAGGACAGCGCCAGCCAGTCCACGCCAAGCGCGCAGGCAAATTCCAGATCATCGCGGTCCTTGTCCGAAAGCGCGGCCAGGGGCAGCACCACATCGGGCACATTCACGCCCTTGCGGTCGGAAATCGTGCCGCCCACGGTGACCACGCAATCGGCGAAATCCGCGCCGTGATCCTTGACCCGCAGGCGGATCTTGCCGTCGTTGACCAGCAGTTCAGAGCCGGTCTGAAGTGCCGCGAAAATCTCGGGGTGGGGCAGTTGCACGCGCCCGGCGTCGCCCTTTTCATCGCTGAGATCGAAGCGGAAGCGGTCGCCGTCCTTCAGGTCATGGGCGCCCGCCGCGAATTGTCCCACACGCAGCTTGGGCCCTTGCAGATCGGCCAGAATGGCGATGGGCCGGCCGATATCGGCTTCGACCTTGCGGATGGTGGCATGGCGCGCGCGGTGGTCGTCATGGCTGCCATGGCTCATGTTCAGGCGGAACACATCGGCCCCCGCCTCGAACAGCGCACGGATCGTGTCGTAATCCGAGGATGCCGGCCCCAGGGTCGCGACGATCTTGATATTGCGGTGCCGTCTCATGAAGGTCATCCTTGGCCCTTGCTGAACTGTTTGCGCCATCATGGCCGAAAGCGGGGCGCGC
Organism: Paracoccus sp. (in: a-proteobacteria); assembly: GCA_030538515.1. GTDB lineage: Bacteria > Pseudomonadota > Alphaproteobacteria > Rhodobacterales > Rhodobacteraceae > Paracoccus. The sequence goes on along the minus strand of JAUNTV010000068.1, from coordinate 4,860 downwards.
CACAACTGGCGCGTGATGAAGATTTGACGTAAATGGCGCCCATGAACGATGACCGTCCCGCCCATGACCATGACGATGCCTTCTGGATCGAGGGCGAGACCCGCCCGAGTCGCTGGCTGATCACCTGCGATCATGCCACCAACCGCGTGCCCGATTGGGTCGGCGGCGGGGCCCTGGGCATCGCGCCCGAGGACATGGCCCGCCATATCGCCTATGACGTGGGCGCGGCGGGGGTCTCGCGCCGGCTTGGGGGGCTGATCGGCGCGCCGGTGGCGGGTTCGGATTTCTCGCGGCTGGTGATCGACCCGAACCGGGGCGAGGACGACCCGACGCTGCTGATGCGTCTTTATGACGGCACCGTCATCCCCGCCAATCGCAACGCCGATGCCGCCGAGCGTGAACGCAGGCTGGATCGCCTTTACCGCCCCTATCACCGCACGCTCGACCGTCTGGCGCAGGCCCGCCCCGACCGGGCGATCTGCGCGGTCCACAGCTTCACGCCCCGGCTGCGCGGGCGCAAGGCCCGGCCATGGCTGGTCGGCGTGCTTTATTCGCACCGCGACGAGCGGCTGGCGCCCCTGCTGATCGACCGCTGCCGCCGGGAAGGATGGATCACCGGCGACAACCAGCCCTATTCGGGCCATCTCGACGGCGATTCGGTTGACCGCCACGCGCTTGCGCATGGTCGCCCCAATGTGCTGATCGAGGTCCGCAACGATCTTATCGCCGATGCGGCGGGCCAGCAGGAATGGGCCGAAAACCTCGCGCGGGTGATGGACGGGCTGCTGGAGGAAGCCGGGCTTTGATCAGCCCCGCGCTGCCTTGATACGCCCCGGCATCGATCGGCCCGTATCCGGCCCGGCATCGGCTTCTTCTTGGTAAAAGCCTGTGCCTTGGCATAGGCGCAGAACTGCCCGGTTGGAATGGCCCCCCCGGACAGGGAAGAGGCCCGTATCCTGCCCTATGCGCCCCCGCCGCGACGAAACGGCCCCCAGTCGCGCAGCAGGTCGATTTCCTCGGCGACCGAGCGCCCCTCGCGGTCCAGATAATCCTCCAGCGCGCCAAGAAAGCCCGGATCGGCCACCCAGTGCAGCGAACGGGTCTCGACCGGCAGATATCCGCGCGCAAGCTTATGCTCTCCCTGTGCGCCGGCCTCGACCCGCGAAAGACCGTTTGTAATGGCGAAATCGATTGCCTGATGGTAGCAAAGCTCAAAATGCAGGAAGGGGTGATCCTCAAGCATGCCCCAGTAGCGGCCATAGACTGCATCCGCCCCGATCAGGTTCAGCGCGCCGGCAATCGCCTGGCCGTCACGCTCGGCCAGCACCAGCAGGCAATCGTCGCGCATCGTCTCATGCAGATGCGCGAAGAAATCGCGGGTGAGATAGGGCCGGCCCCATTTGCGCGCGCCGGTGTCCTGATAGAAGCGCCAGAAGGCATCCCAATGGGCCGGCGTGATCTCGGCCCCGCGAAGCTGGCGGATGCGCCCCCCGAAAGCCTGCGCGCGCTCGCGTTCCTTGCGCAGATTCTTGCGCTTGCGCGAGGACAGCCGGGCCAGAAAATCATCGTAATCGGCATAGCCCTGATTGACCCAGTGGAATTGCTGGGTGATGCGGGGCAGAAAACCCGCGCCTGCGCCAAGATCGGTCTCGGCGCGGGTGCAGAAAGTGACATGTGCGCCTGAAAACCCGTTCTGCTGTGCGAGCCTTGCCATAGCTTCCAGCAATGCCCGCTGAACGGCCGGATCATCCGCGATCAGGCGCGGGCCGGTTACAGGGGTAAAGGGCACCGCGCATTGCAGCTTGGGGTAATAGCGCCCGCCCGCGCGCTCATAGGCATCGGCCCAGGCGTGATCGAAGATATATTCGCCCTGGCTGTGCAGCTTGACATAGCAGGGCGACACGCCCCGCAAACCGCTCTGGTCGCGCGCGGCGAGATGGGCGGGCAGCCAGCCCGTGCCTTCTCCGACCGAGCCCGAGGCCTCCAGCGCGGCCAGAAAACGATGCGTGGTGAAAGGGTTCGCGCCCGCGCCGGTTGCGTCCCAGTCTGCGGCGGGAATCGCGGCGATATTCGTGTGAACGGTGATGTGAAGGCTCATTGCAGCAGGCGCAGCACAAAGGGGGCCAGCACAGCCGTCAGCACCGCGTTCAGCCCCATGCCGATGCCCGCGAAAGCGCCCGCGGTCTCATTGACCTGGAAGGCCCGTGCCGTGCCGATCCCATGGGCCGCGACCCCGACGGCGAAGCCGCGCGCCTGAAAGCTGCGCACGCGCAGCAGGTTGAGAAGCGGCGTCGCCAGCACGGCGCCGATCACCCCGGTCAGCATCACCACCACCGCCGCCAGCGTCGGCAGCCCGCCAAGGCTCTCGGCAAGCGCGATGGCCACCGGCGCGGTGGTCGATTTCGGCGCAAGCGTGGCCATCAGCGCCGCATCCAGCCCGAAGGCCCGCGCGATCACAAGCGCCGAGACCATCGCCGTCAGCGATCCCGCCAGAAGCGCCACCGTCACTGGCAGAAGGGCGCGCCGGATGCGCCCGAGATTATCGTAAAGCGGCAGCGCAAGGCAGACCGTCGCCGGGCCGAGCATGAAGTGAATGAATTGCGTGCCCTCGAAATAGGTCTGGTAATCGGTGCGGCTCAGCATCAGCGCGGCGGCCAGAATGACGATCGAGATCAGCACCGGATTGGCATAGCTTTGCCGCCCCGAGGCCCGGAAAAGCGCATCCGCCGCCCAATAGGCCGCAAGCGTCGCCGCCAGCCATAAAAGCGGCTGCCCGGCAAGGGCGGCCCAGATCGACGCGGCCTCACGCATCATGCCCCGCCTTTCCGGTCAGGCGCTGCACGGCGGCGAAACTCAGCGCAGCCACCGCAATGGCCAGCACGGTCGAGACGATCAGCACCACCGCCAGCCCCGGCCCATGCCGCGACAGGATCGGCCAATGCGCGATGATCCCCACGCCGGCAGGCACGAAAAACAGCGACAGATGCCCCAGAATCCCGCGCGCCACGGGGCGGATCACATCCCCCAGCCGACGGCTCAGACAGCAGCCCGAAAGCAGCAGGATCAGCCCCGCGACGGGCCCCGGCATGGGCAGGCCAAGGCCCCGCGTGGCGATCTCGCCAAGCAATTGGAAACACAGGATGAGGGTCAGCCCCGGGATCATGGCGCCGAATTTAGGGCCGATTGCAGGAACTGACCAGAGGGCCAGACATGCGCCAGACAACCGGCTGCCATGCGCGTTCAGACCACCCGCCGCCTGCGCAACATATCGTTGATCGCCTGAACGATCCTGCCCGGCTCGCAGGCGTAGAAGCCGGAATTGTTCATCGTATTGATCTCAAGCACCCGGAAGCTGCCATCGGCGATCTGCGTGATGTCCAGTGCATAGGCGGGCAGCGGATCATAAGCGGCAATGCAATCCGCCACGAAATCGCTGGCGGCTTCAGGCACCCAACGCTCGGGCATGACCTCGCCATATTGACGATAGCAACAGGCCGAGGCCACCTTGCCATCGACGACGAAGAAGCGCCACTCACAGCCGAATACCTTTGGCGTGGCAACGATGACCACCGTATCGCCCGGCCCCGCCTCCTGCCCGTCCGCTTGCCTCCGGCGGGGATATTTCAGGACAGAAGAAAGGTCCGCATTGTCTTCCGCGCTTTCTCTTGTCTGCAAATATCCCGGGGGTG
>JAUNTV010000068.1:0-1161 GCA_030538515.1 Paracoccus sp. (in: a-proteobacteria) | reverse complement strand
TGCCGCCGGTTTTTACGCTCTTCAACACTCCGGGGGGGGGTGGGGGCGCCCCCCGCGGGGGGGGCAGCGCCCCCTCTGCCGGCACGAAGATGTCGGTTGCCTCAAGCATCCGCTCGCGCCAGCGGGCAAATTCGGCGCGCGTTGTCAGATGCCCCGAAAACAGCTTGCTGTCGCCATTGGGCTTGATGAAGGCGGGATCGGGCAGCAGATCCGGGGCAAGATCGCGCAGGGGCATGGCGAAGGCGTCGCTGTTGAGATAGCGCGGCCCAAGTGCCGCCTGAACGGCGGTCTCGTCGATCTCGGGCCCGGTCCAGCTTGCCGGCAGCCAGCCGCGCGCCTTGCAGGCTTCCTGCGCCGAGGTCGAGCCATAGCAGATCACCGTTTCGGTGCCGCTCAGGCGTGGCTCGGGTTGGGCGATGTCATGGGTGAAGGGAATGACGCGGAAAACGTCATAGGCGACACCTTCCGCATCAAGCTGTCCGGTCATGGCCGCGATCTTGTCATCGCCGACCACGCCGCGTTCGATCAGCCAATGCAGTTTTCCGGCCATGGTGGTTCCTTTCCAAGAGTTTCCAACCGCAGGGTAGCCTGATCAGTCATCGGTGTCAGTCGCCCCATAGATGCCGACCTGCCCGCAAAAACTTGTGGATAACAGCCTGTTCACCCCCTATATCTTGCGGTTTCGATTGACTCGGGCGCGCCGAGTTCGGACTATCGCGCAAAACAGGACCGATTCCGGGGCAGCGCGTGAAATTCGACCGACTCAGGCTGAACGGCTTCAAATCCTTCGTCGATCCGACCGATCTGGTCATCCGCGAGGGGCTGACCGGTGTGGTCGGCCCGAATGGCTGCGGCAAGTCCAATCTGCTGGAGGCGTTGCGTTGGGTGATGGGCGAGAACCGCCCCACCGCCATGCGCGGCGACGGGATGGAGGATGTGATCTTCGCGGGCACCTCTCGTCGCGGGGCGCGGGCCCATGCCGAGGTCACGCTGACCATCGACAACCGCGAACGCCTTGCCCCCGCTGGCGCGAATGATGCCGACGGGATCGATATCGTGCGCCGGATCACGCGCGATGCCGGTTCTGCCTACAAGATCAACGGCAAGGAGGTCCGCGCCCGCGATGTGCAGATGCTGTTCGCGGATGCCTCGACCGGGGCG
>JAUNTV010000067.1:5501-11197 GCA_030538515.1 Paracoccus sp. (in: a-proteobacteria) | reverse complement strand
CCAGCAGGCGCCCTTTGGCGGGTTCAGACATTCCGGTTACGGGCGCGAATTCGGCGTCTACGGGCTGGAAGCCTTTATGGAGCCGCGCGCCATTCTGGAATGACGACAGGCGGCCCCGGTTCAGGGGCCACCATCTTTCCGGGACCGGAAAGAAAGCGCGGGACTTTGGCGCAGCTTATCCGAAATCGGTAAATCTGGACCCCGCGCTTTCCGGCTGCGCGGGCCTTCAGCCGGTGGTCTGCTGCATCTCTTCCAGCGCCCGGATCACCGTGTCGGTGGTGCGCTGGATATGCATCCGCGTCACCTCGACCGCGCGGCCGACATTGCGGTCCATCGCACTTTCGAACAGAAGCTTGTGCTCTTCACGGACGGCGCGGGTCATCGCGGTCTGGCTGCGCGACAACTGGCGATAGCGCTCGTGATGCTTGTACATCATGGCCCGCATCCGCAAGAGCCATGTCGAACTGGCCGAGGCGATCAGCGCCTCGTGAAAGGCGGAATTCAGCGCCTCCCATTCCGCCAGATCGCCGGTTTGCGGGATGCGTTCCAGCCGTTCCAGCCGATACCAGCTTGCGATCAGGCGCTCTTCCCAGATGTGGTCGCCAAGCGGAATGGCCTGCGCCACGGCGTCGCTCTCTAGCTGCTTGCGCAGGTCCCCGATCTCAAGCGCGTCCTGCGCGGACATGGGCGCGACCTGAAAGCCGCGCTGCCCCAGCAGGGTAACGAGATGATCGCCCGAAAGCCGCGCCAGCGCCTCGCGCAGGGGGCCGGCCCCCAGGCCGTAAAGATCGCGCAGCATCTCGATCTTCAGCTTCATTCCGGGCGCCAGCTTCCCGCTGACGATATCTTCGCGGATAAGACGATAGGCACGTTCTGCCTGCGTCTTGTCACCAGCCTGTCCGGCGTCGGAAAGGAGCGGAACGGTTTGCTGCATCATGGCTACCGGTGGCTTTCAGAACGGGGCACAAGGGCCGGGCGGTGTGAGGATCGATCTTAGCAAGAGAAATCGATTTTTCAATTGACACAATAAAAATATCGATATTTCATCCCGAAAGGGGGAATAATATGCAAAACAAGCGTGACGCCAGCGGGGGACAGCAGGCCGGGCATGATGCGCAGCCGCGCCCGTCCGCGCTTCGGCTGCTCAGCACGGCGCTGGCGCGGGCAGAGCTTCTTGCCGCGGGCGTGCTGACATTCCTGCTGTTTGCACTGCTTCTGGTCAATGTCGCCAGCCGCTTCATCGGCGCGCCCCTGCTTTGGGCCGATGAGCTTGCCGTCCTTCTGATGGCGATGGCGGCTTTTCTGGCGGCATCTGCCGCGCTGGACGGGCGCCAGCATATCGCGGTGACGCTGCTGCCCGAGCGGCTGGGGCCGGGCGGCGCGGCGGCAATGGCGCTGATCGTCGATCTTGTCCTGCTGGGCTTCATGCTGTTTCTGGGCTGGATGGTCTGGGCATGGTTCGACCCGATCGCGCTGATGGCGGCGGGGTCGGCGGATGCGTTCGCGGCATCGAGCTTCAACTTCATCTATCAGGAACCGACCGTAACGCTTGGCTTGCGCAAATTCTGGTTCTGGCTGGTCATGCCCGTCTTTGTCATCTGCGGCACCATCCACTGTCTGGCGCAGGTCGAGACCGATCTGAGGCGTCTGAAAGGAATTGCGGGATGATTGCGGGGATCAGCTTTGTCGGCATGGTGATCCTGTCGGTGCCGATCGCCTTCGTGCTCGCGCTTAGCGCGGTGATCTATATCCTTGCCAGCGGCAATACGATGCTGCTCATGTCCTACCCGCTGCAACTGTTCGGCGGGCTTGAGAATTACGGCCTGCTTTCATTGCCCCTGTTCATCCTTCTGGGCGAATTCATGAATGCCGGCGGCATTGGCCGAAGGCTCATGGCGCTGGCGCTGGCCGTCCTCGGGTCGGTCAGGGGCGGGCTTGCCTATGTCAATCTGGGCGCGAACATGATGATGGCGGCGATCCTCGGCTCGACCGTCGCGCAGATCACCATCATGTCGCGCCTTGCCGTCCCCGAGATGGAAAAGCAGGGCTATCCGCGCGATATCTCGGTGGCGATCACGGCGGCGGGCGGCATGCTGGCCCCGATCATTCCGCCCTCGATGATGTTCATCATCTATGGCGTGATCGCGCAATTGCCCATCGGGGATCTGTTCATCGCCGGAATCCTGCCCGGCGCGCTGATCTTCCTGGCCTTTCTTGCGGTGATCGGCTGGCTGGCCAGAACGCATGACTTCCCCCGGAACCAGCGCATGAGCCTGCCCGCGCGGGGCCGGGCGGTGCTGGACGCGCTGCCTGCGGCGCTGATCCCGGCCACCATCATCGGCACCATTCTGGGCGGCATCGCCCATCCCACGGAAAGCGCGGCGCTGGGCTGCATCGCCACCATTCTGATCGGTGCCTTCATCTATCGCGAACTGACATGGCCCGACATTCTGCGCGCCTTCGTGAGCGCGGCAAGAGCCTCGGCCGTGGTGCTGTTTCTGATCGCGACGGCCACGGTGTTTTCCTGGGTCATCACCTTCGAGAACATCCCCGCAAGGGTCGCGGCGGCAATGCAGGCCATGACCACATCGCCGCTGGTGTTCATGCTGATGCTGAACCTGCTGTTGCTGCTGGTCGGCATGGTGACCGATCCGATCCCCGCGATCATCCTTGTCGTGCCCGTTCTTTTGCCCGTGGCAACAGGGGTTTACGGGATAGACCCGGTGTTTTTCGGGGTGGTTCTTTGCGTCAACCTGACGCTTGGCCTGCTGACGCCACCGGTCGGGACGGGGCTTTTCACCGCCGCATTGATGGGCGGGGTCCGGGCCGAGCGTCTGGCCGTGCTGCTGCTGCCCTTCTTTCTGGCGGTTCTGGCGGTGATCCTGCTGATGGTGCTGCTGCCCGACATGGTGCTTTACCTGCCGGCGGTCCTGTGATGGCGCTGGTCTGGGTCCTTGGCGGCGGGCTGATCGGCGCGGGCTGGGCGGGCGCTTTCGCGGCGGCCGGGCACCGGGTGCTGGTGATCGACCCCGACACGGCCGGCACGAAGGCGCGCGTCGACACCGTTCTGGACCGGATGCGCGCCGCCGGGGTCCCTGGCGCGGATGGCCACACCGCGCCGGAAATCATGGCCACCGCGCCCACCGGCCCTGCCCCCTTTCTGGTGCAGGAATGCCTGCCCGAGCGGCTGGATCAGAAGCGCGAAGCCCTTGCCGGGATCGAGGCGCGGCTTTCGCCTGAAACGCTGATCGCCTCGTCCTCGTCGGGGTTGTCGCCTGATGAGATCGGCGCTGCCCTGTCCCTGCCCGGTCGCGCCTTCATCGCCCATCCCTGCAACCCGCCCTGGCTGATGCCGGTGGTGGAACTGTCGCCCGCAGCCGCCACCGCAGCCGCGACGCTGGACCGGGCGCGCGCCTTCTATGAACGGATGGGCAAGCGCGTCCTGACGCTGCGCAAGCCCATGCCCGGCCATCTGGTGAACCGCCTGCAAGCCGCCCTTTGGCGCGAGGCGGTGCATCTGGCGCGCGAAGGCGTCGCCAGCCTTGGCGATATCGAGGCGGCGGTGACGCAGGGCCTTGCGCCGCGCTGGTGCATCATGGGGCCTTCGGCGGTGTTTCATGTCTCGGGCGGGCCGCAGGGGTTTGCGGGTTTCTTCGCGGCACTCGGCCCGGAATTCGAACGCTGGTGGGACAGCCTTGGCGCGCCCCGCCTGGATGCCCGGACCCGCGCGGCACTGATCAGCGCCATGGCCGCGGCCGATCCGCGCAGCGTGGCCGAAATCGGGGCCGAGCGGGATCGCCGCCTGCCGGAACTGCTGCAATTCATCAAGGAACAAACCCGCCAGAGCGACGGGTGACACAAGGGAGGAACGGGATGACACTGAAATCCGTGGGACTGCTGGCGGGGCTTGGCCTCATGATCAGCGCGGGGCTGGCACAGGCCGAGCAATATCGCCTGGGCCTGATCACCCCCCCCTCGCATCAATGGAGCGTGCAGGCGCAGGCCGCCGCGGATGCCATCAGGGATGCCACCGAAGGCCGGGTCGAGATCATGCTTTTCCCCTCGGGGCAACTGGGATCGGAAGCGCAGATGCTTCAGCAATTGCAGACCGGCGCGCTTGACTTCGCCTGGCTGACGGTTGGCGAATTCGCCAATCGCGACCCGAATTACGGGGTGTTTCTGGCCCCCTATCTGGTGACTGATATCGATGGCGCGAAACAGGCGCTGCAAGGCCCGACGGCGCAGAAGCTGCTGGACGGGATGAACCGCTTCGGGGTCGTCGGCCTTGGCTGGAGCTCGGCGGGAATGCGCACGATCATCATGCGCGGCACCATCGATGCGGTGGGCGATCTGAGGGGCAAGAAGATCCGCACCGTGCCCAATGCGCCGGAACTGGATTTCTGGACCGGTCTTGGCGCGACACCCACGCCCATGCCCCTGCCCGCGCTTTACGATGCGCTGGCCAATGGTCAGGTCGACGGCGCCCAACTGGATCATGAGGGCACGTGGAACACCAAATATTACGACCATACCGGCACGATCCTGGATTCGCGCCACATGATGTTCCCGATGGCCGGGGTCGCCTCGGCCCGCAAGTGGCAGACCATCCCGGAAGCCGACAGGAAGGTGATCGGGGATATCATGACCGCAAGCTTCGCCACGATCCTGGATACCTATGCCGATCTGGACGACGCCTATATGGCGGATCTGGAAACCACCCCCGCCCGCGTGATCACGGTCGACCGCGCATGGTTCGGGCCGGCCATCGACGCATGGTATGAGGACTGGCGCGTCAAGGCCCCGGTCCTGCCCGAACTGGAAGCCGAACTCGCCACCCGATGACATGGCCCCGGCCAGACAAAAGCAAGGGAGACCGGGATGACCTATCGTGACCTGCGCTATCTGCGCCTGAGGGTCGATGACCTTGACGCCGCGACCGATCTGGTCGCGGGGATATTCGCGCTCATGCCCGGGGACCGGGACGCGGCGCGGGCGATGTTCCGGTCCGATCACAGGAATTACGCGCTGTGCTGCTCGCTGACAGAAGATCCGGCGGTGGCATTGAGCGTGGGCCAGCCCGAGGATCTGGACCGGCTGGAAGAACGGCTGCGTCAGGCCGGACATGCGCCCGCCCGGCTTTCGCCCGCGGAATGCGCGGCGCGTCAGGTGCATGCCGCGCTTGCGGTGGCGGCGCCCAACGGGGTCAGCGTGGAACTGGTGCTGCGCGCGCTGACCTCTGGCTGGCCCTGTCACGGGGCGCGCGACGCCGGCATCACCGGTTTCGCCGCCGTGTCGCTTGCCTGCCGCGACATGGCCGCGAATGAAGCGTTCTGGACCCGCGATCTTGGCCTGCGCGTCAGCGATCATGTCGGCGATGCCGTGTTTCTGGCGCTGGACGAGGCGCATCACCGCGTGGCCCTTTACCCCTCGGCGCGTGACGGCATTCTTGGCGCGGCATGGGCGGTCGAAACCCGCGACCATATCATGCGCAACTGGTATCACCTGCAAAAGATGCAGCAGCCTGTCGTGGCCGGGCCGGGGCGGCAGCCCTTTTCGGGCGCGTGTTTCGTGACCAGGTTCGGCTTCACAAGCACGCGGCTGCGCGGGCCCAGCGCCCGGGCGGCCGCGCTTTGGGCAAAAATGTCCTCCACGGCCGCGGCCAGCGCCGCGGACGCATAGTCCGGCACGGAATAACA
>JAUNTV010000067.1:0-5491 GCA_030538515.1 Paracoccus sp. (in: a-proteobacteria) | reverse complement strand
TGTTTCGTGACCACGCGCGGGCCGGGCGACACGCTGTTTTCCTATCTTCACGGGATGGAACAAGGCCCGCAGATCGCCGCGCGCGGCCCGCGCCAGTTCGCCGATGCCGCGCTGTCGCATTGTGCCTGGGGCTCGCCCACCCGCCAGCCTGAATTTCTGGGAAGGACCGAAAGATGATCGAATTACGCGATGTGGTCTATTGCCGCCTTGGCACGAAGGATCTGGCCGGGGCGGAATGGTATGCGGTCAATATCCTTGGCCTTGAGGTGGCCGAGCGGCGCAGGGGCGCGGTCTATTTCAAATCCGATGCCCGCGCCCATACGCTTTGTTACGTCGAAGGCGACCCGGCGGATCAGACGACCGGGTTCGAGATCGGCTCGGCCAGCGATCTTGAACGCGCGGGCACCACGCTGGAGGCATTGGGCCACAAGGTCCATTACGGCAAGCGCGAGGAATGCGCGGCGCGGATGGTGCGCGAATTCATCCGCTTTCAGGACCCGACCGGCAATGTGATCGAATTCGTGCTGCGCCCCGAAACGACGGGGCGCGACTACCACGGCACGCGCAATGCGGGCATCACCGGGTTTTCGCATGTGGGCCTGTGTTCTTCGGATCTGGCGCGGGACGAAGGTTTCTGGACCTCGGTCTGCAATGCCCGCGTCTCGGACCGGATCGGCGATGCGCCCCTGATGCGGCTTGGCACGATCCACCATTCCATCGCGCTGTTTCCGTTCCACAGGCCCGGCATCCAGCATATCAACCATCAGGTCGGATCGACCGAGGATATCCAGCGCTCGTTTCATTTCGTCCGGAACAATCAGGTGAATATCACCTTCGGGCCGGGCGCGCATCCGACATCCTCGGCCGAGTTCCTGTATTTCAGCGGCCCCGAGGGCATGACCTTCGAATATTCCACCGGCGTCTGCGAGATCCATGACGAACCGGCCTGGCGCGACCGTCAGTTCCATTTCGAACCGAAGGGCTTTTGTCACTGGGGGGCCTCTCCCCGGATCGCGGCGTTCACGAAATGACCGCGACCGAAGAAACGGCGCGGACCCTGCGCATGACCGCGCGCGCGCTTGGCCGGGCGGGGCTGGTGCATGCTTACGGCCATTGTTCGGCCCGCATCGACAGGGATCGCTTCCTTGTCTCCCCCCCGGTGCCGCTTGCGCAGGTGGCGCCGGGGGCGGCCTGCACCATCGTGCCGGTCCATGGCCCGCTGCCCGACGGGGTTCTGGGCGAGGTGCGGCTGCATCAGCGGCTTTATGCGCAGCGCCCGGAAACCGGCGGCGTCATCCGCTTCATGGGTCCGCAGGTCATGGCGCTGGCGGCACTGGGCCGGGTGCCCGCGATGCGGCACGGATTTGGCACCTATTTCGCCCCTGCGCCGGGATTGTGGGATGATCCGCAACTGATCCGCGACGAGGCAAAGGCCGCAGGCGCGATCGCGGCCATGGGTCTCAGCCGGGGCCTTCTGATGCGCGGCAATGGTGCCGTGGTGGCGGGCGACACCCTTCAGGAAGCGCTTGGCCTTGCCTTCTATCTGGAGGACGCATGCCGGATCGAACTGGCCGCGCTGGCCACCGGCCTTGACCAGACCGCCCCGGTGATCGATGCCGAAGCCGCGCATGAACGGGCCACGAAGGCGGGGCGGATTTTCGAAAGACTATGGGACCACCTGACCTGGGGCGACCCGGAAGGCGGGGCGGAAGGGAACGGGAATGACTGACTATCTGAACTTCATCGACGGTCGCCATGTCGCAGGCCGTGGCCCGGCATATGCCAATCACGCCCCGGCAACGGGCGAAGTCATCGGAGAGGTCCGCGCCGCCGACCGCGATCAGGTCGATGAGGCCGTGGCCGCAGCCCGCAGGGCGCTGCAAGGCCCCTGGGGCCGGATGTCGCTGGCCGAGCGCGTGGCCCTGATCCGCAAGCTTGCCGACGGGATCAACGCCCGTTTCGACGATTTCCTGGCCGCCGAGATCCGCGACACCGGCAAGCCGCGCGTGATCGCCAGCCATATCGACATTCCGCGCGGGGCCGCCAATTTCCATGTTTTCGCCGATCAGGTGACGACTCTGGCCACCGAAAGCTTCGAGATGGCGACACCGGACGGGACCGGCGCGCTGAATTACGCCGTCCGCGACCCGCGCGGCGTGATCGCGGTGATCTGCCCGTGGAACCTGCCGCTTCTGCTGATGACCTGGAAGGTGGCACCCGCATTGGCCTGCGGCAATACCGTGGTCGTCAAACCGTCCGAGGAAACCCCGGCCACGGCCACGCTTCTGGGCGAGGTGATGAATGCCGCAGGCATCCCGCCCGGCGTCTATAACGTGGTGCATGGCCATGGGGCCGGGTCGGCGGGCGAATATCTGACCCGGCACCCCGATGTCGACGGCATCACCTTCACCGGCGAGACCCGCACCGGCGAGGCGATCATGACCGCCGCCGCGAAGGGGGTGCGTCCGGTCTCGCTGGAGCTGGGCGGCAAGAATGCCGGCATCATCTTTGACGATGCCGATATCGACAAGACGCTGGAAGGCATCGGTCGCGCCTGCTTTGCCAATACCGGGCAGGTCTGCCTTGGAACGGAACGGATCTATGTCCAGCGCGGCATTTTCGACCGCATCGCCGAAGCGCTTGCCGCGCAGGCCGGGGCCTACCGTTTCGGCGACCCTTTCGATGCGGCGACGACCATGGGCCCGGTCATCTCTGCCAGACATCGCGCCAAGGTGCTGGATTATTACGACCGCGCCCGCGCGGGCGGGGCCACCATCCTTGCCGGCGGCGGGACCGCCGATGTGCCGGGCCATCAGGGCGGCTATTGGGTTCAGCCCACGGTCTGGACGGGTCTTTCCGAAGACAGCCCCGTGATCCGCGAGGAAATCTTCGGCCCCTGCACCCATCTGCAACCCTTCGACACCGAGGCAGAGGCCGTCGCGCTGGCGAATGCCTCGGCCTATGGGCTTGCGACATCGATCTGGACCGAAAATCTTGGCCGTGCCCATCGCGTTGCCCGCCAGGTCGAGGTTGGTATAGCCTGGGTGAACTGCTGGTTTCTGCGTGATCTGCGCACCGCCTTCGGGGGGGCGAAAGCATCGGGGATCGGGCGCGAGGGCGGGGTCCATTCGATGGAATTCTACACGGAACTTCGTAATATCTGCATCAAGCTCTGAGGGTATCATGCTGACTGAACAACAGCGGGCGGAATGCGTCGCCTCGCTTCTGGAAAGCCATCGCAGCAAGCGACAGGGCATCCGCCCGTCCGAAAGGTTTCCCGAAATCACGCTGGAAGACAGCTATGCCATCTCATCGGCGGTGGCGGCGGAAAAGGTGAAGGCGGGCGCGAAGATCGTCGGCCACAAGATCGGCCTGACCTCGAAGGCGATGCAGGCGGCATCAAAGATCGACGAGCCAGATTTCGGCTATATCTTCGATGATCTGGTGCTGAATGACGGGGCCAGCCTGCCCTTTGACAGCTTTTGCGTCCCCAGGGTCGAGCCGGAACTGACCTTCATCCTGAAAGAGCCGCTGAAAGGGCCGGGCCTGGGGCTGGTCGATGTCCTGCGCGCCACCGAATGGGTGGTGCCCTCGATCGAGATCATCGACGCCCGCGTGACCGAGCCGCGCCGCATCTTTGACACCGTGGCCGATAATGGCGCGGCGGCGGGCATCGTCCTGGGCGGACGCCCCATGCGCCCCGATGAGGTCGATCTGCGATGGGTGGGCGCGATCTTCTATCGCAATGCCGGGATCGAGGAAACCGGCCTTGCCGCCGGTGTTCTGGGGCATCCCGCGATGGCGATCGCCTGGCTGGCCAACAGGCTCGGCCAATATGGCACGGTGCTGGAACCCGGCCACATGATGCTGTCGGGCAGCTTCACCCGGCCCGTCCATGCGAGAAAGGGCGATACCCTGCATGCCGATTTCGGCCCGCTCGGTTCGGTTTCGGTGCAATTCACATGAGCAAGCTTCCCCATAACCCCCCGCCCGCCGTGCCCGCCACCGCCCCCCGCAACGCCTTCAAGGCCCGGCTTCGGGCCGGCGAGGCGCTGCACGGGCTCTGGCTGACCATCCCCAGCCCGGTGACGGTCGAGGCGCTCAGCCTTGTCGGCTTCGACTGGCTGCTTTTCGACAGCGAACATACGCCGGTCGAACTGGCGTCCCTGCAAACGCTGCTGCAAGCAGGGGCCACCGGGCCTTCCGCCCCCGTCCTGAGACCGGCATGGAACGACGCGGTGCTGATCAAGCGCGCGCTGGATATGGGCGCGCAGACGCTGCTGGTGCCCTTCGTCCAGACCGCCGGGGAAGCCGCCGCCGCCGTCGCCGCCTGCCTTTATCCGCCCCATGGCATCCGGGGCGTGGCCGGGGGCACCCGCGCCAGCCGTTTCGGCCATGCCCCCGATTATTTCCAGATCGCCAATCAGGAAATCTGCCTTCTGGTGCAGATCGAAACCGCCAATGCCCTGGCGCGGCTGGAAGAGATCGCGACCGTGCCCGGTGTCGACGGCGTTTTTATCGGGCCTGCGGATCTGGCGGCATCGATGGGGCATCTGGGCAATTCCGACCACGCCGAGGTGCAGGCCGCGATCAGGGATGCGATCACGCGGCTGCGCCATCTGGGCGTGCCGGGCGGCATTCTTGCAAGGAATGGCACGGATGCGCGGCGCTATCTGGAATGGGGCTATGCCTTCGTCGCGGGCAGTGTGGATATGAACCTGCTCGTCGGGGCCGCGCGCGATTTACGCGATACGCTTCGGGGCTGATCCGCGCACGCAATGCGGGCAGGATGCGGGCGCAGGACCGGGCCGGGGATCGCCCCACGGCCACGGTTTTGCGCGCATCCCGTCCGCGCCTGTTACCCGTTCTGCCGGTGATCTGGAATGGGGCTATGCCTTTCGTCGCGGGCGGGGTCGGTCCGGGCCTGCGCGCGACGCATCCCGCTGCGGCGCAATTCGGGCAAGGCGGGGATGCGCCACAGCCCCGGCCCTGCGCGCTTCGGCCACGCGGGGCGGGCTGATCCGTCATGCGGTTTTCGGCCCGGACGGGGGGCGGATCGCATTCAGGATCACCGCGCCCATGAAGCAGGCGTCCCGCGCGTTCCGGGCAAGCAATCCTGCACAGGGACCGTGCCTTTTCGTTTCCGGTCATTCCCGCAGACGCGGCCTTGGCCAGCCTGTCCTTGATGCCCTGAGCGGACGGCCTTGCCCTTCATCGCCATCCGGTCATTACGGCAAGCCGCGCGCCTTTCGGGCTGTCACGGCTGGCATGGTGGCCCGCCACCCATGCCGCCACTGCCCTTTCACCGCCCCCTGCCCGGCCGGGATTTCGCCCTATGCCCCGCCCCAGGCGGCTGGCACCGGGATGGGGGGCCAAGGCCCCCCGCCCGCCTTACATCGTCGCAATATCCATCACGAAACGGTATTTCACATCGCCTTTCAGCATCCGCGCATAGGCGGGTTCGATGTCATCGGCGCGGATCATCTCGATC
>JAUNTV010000066.1 GCA_030538515.1 Paracoccus sp. (in: a-proteobacteria) | reverse complement strand
CATCGTCTTTGCCGCAGCCCCTCTTGGCCTGATCGGCGTGGTGATCGTGCTGGCGGGCTTCGGCGTGCCGCTTGGCTTCGTGGCGATCCTGGGGATTCTGGCGCTGGCGGGGATTCTGATCCGCAATTCGGTGATCCTCGTCCATGAGGTGCAGAACCTGATCTCGCATGGTCATGACCGCTGGCGCGCGGTCTATGAGGCCTCCGACAGCCGCGCGCGGCCCATCCTGCTGACCGCAGCCGCCGCCAGCCTTGCGCTGATCCCGATCGCGCGTCAGGTGTTCTGGGGGCCGATGGCCTATGCCATGATGGGCGGAATCATCGCGGGCACGCTGATCACGCTGCTGTTCGTGCCCGCGCTTTATTGCGCGATCTACGGGGTGAAACCGCCCCCGCAGGAGGCAGGCTGAGCATCGCCCCCGCAGGGTTGCGTGGCGCGCGGGCGGGGGCTGTCTGCCCCCGCACCCCCGAGGATATTTTCAGACAGAAGAAAGATGGGAAGGGATGGCGCTGGTGACGGGGGGTCAGTTGCCGCCGGTGCCTTCGGGGGGGCGCTGAACCTCGAAACGGGTGGCGCCGCATTCCAGCGCGGTGGCGGTGATCAGCTCATGGCCGGTTTCGGCGCAGAAATGGGGCACGTCGATGGTCGCCATGGCATCGGTTGCGATCAGGGCCACCGGCTTGCCGGGGGGCTGATCCATCAGCACCTTGCGCAGCCTGAGCACCGGAAGCGGGCAGATCAGCCCGCGCGCGTCGATTTCGATCATGGGGCGGCACCCGTGGCGGCAGATCGGCACCATGACAGGGCCTCGGCCGGGGAGAGTTTCACCGCCAGATCGCCGGCGAATTCCTGAAACGCGGCCTGCTGTTCGGGCGCGACCGAGATCAGCACCGGCAGGTTCTGCGCCAGAGCGTCCGAGATCACCGCGACCATGCCGCGCCCGAAGCTTTCCTGCTTGCCGAACTTGTTCAGCACGACCAGACGCGCGCCGGAAAGCGTGCGGCGCACGCGCTCGGCGGCGAGTTCCAGCGCGCCCGCGTCCAGGCGGCATCCGCTAGACGAGGGGCCGAGATCCTGCGAGATCACCACATCCGGCCCCGGATCGCCCAGGATTTCCAGGCTCATCCGGCAATGGCAGTCATCACCCGGCTGATTGGTCTGGATCGCGCCGCGCACGGCCAGCCCCGCCCCTTCCAGCGTGGCGGCCACCGTGCGCATCAGGTGATGCGCGCCATCGCCGCCGCCTGTCTCGGCCTGATCGAGCCACGCCAGAAGCATCAGCGCCGGCGATCCCGGCGCGCGCTCATCGGCTGGAACGCGACGCCGACATGGGCCTCGCAATAGGGTTTGCCGGGTTGCGAGGGCAGCCCGCAGAACCAGAATTTTTCCGTGGCCGGGTCGCCGATGGGCCATTTGCAGGTGCGTTCGGTCAGGTCCATCAGCGACAGCTTGCGGGCCTTCTTCTCGACCTCGCGGACAGTGGCCAGGGCCTCGGGGCTGATTTCATTGGCCGAGGGCTGCGGCGGCAGTGGCTGGCCGGCCGGCACGATGGGCCGACGGTTCGAGAATGCGACCGGTGCCGGGGGTTCTGCCGATTGCGTGGCCGGTTCGGGCTCGGGCGCGGCTTCGGGTTTCGCCGCGACTTCGGGTTCGGGTTCGGGCGCGGCCTTCACCGGTTCGGGCGCGGGTTTCGGCTTTTGCGCGGCGGGTCTGGCCTTGGCCTTCGCCTCTGGCTCGGGTTTGGGGGCGGCGGCTGCTGCCTCCGGCTCGGCCTCGTCGCGGTTGGACAGGCCAAGCCGGTGCACCTTGCCGATCACGGCATTGCGCGTGACCCCGCCCAGTTCCTTGGCGATCTGGCTGGCGGATTGCCCCTCGGACCACATCCGCTTGAGCGTTTCGACCCGTTCGTCGGTCCAGGACATTTCGGCCTTCTTTCCGGCGGAGCCTCCGCCATCTTGCAATTTCTGACGTGCCCGGTCACACCGGGAATGCCCAGAAATATCCTGCCGGGCCTGCCAATTCAAGAAGCCGCCACAGACATGCGTGAATCAGATGCTCTTTCAAGCCGGCCGATGGGCGGGCGCCGTTTCGGACGGATGAACTGGCTGGGGCTTTACACGCTTTCGCGGCGCGAGATCATGCGCTTCATGGCCGTCTGGCAGCAGACCATCTTCGCGCCCCTGATGACGGCGGGCCTGTTCGTCATCGTCTTTTCCGTGGCCCTTGGCCGGGGCGAGCGCGAGGTGATGGGCCTGCCCTATCTGGCCTTTCTTGGCCCCGGCATCCTGATGATGTCGGTCATTCAGAACGCTTTCGCCAATACGTCCTCCAGCATGATTTCGGCGAAAATGCAGGGTAATATCGTCGATACGCTGATGCCGCCCCTGTCGGCGGGCGAAATTCTGGCGGGCTATCTGATCGGCGCGGTGGCGCGCTGCGTGCTGGTGGCTTTCGTGATCGGGCTGGGCATGGTGATCGTGCTGGATCACCGCCCCGATCATCCGCTGATCGCGGCGGGGTTCATCCTGCTTGCGGCGCTGCTGATGGGCGGGCTGGGGCTGATCGGCGGGATTCTGGCGCAGAAATTCGACCAGATGGCGGCGATTTCGAATTTCATCGTGACGCCGCTGTCCTTCCTGTCAGGCACCTTCTATTCGATCGAGGCGCTGCCGCCCTTCTTCCGCGCCATCAGCCATCTGAACCCGATCTTCTACCTGATCGACGGTGCGCGCTACGGCTTTACCGGCGTCTCGGACGCCAGCCCCGCGCTTGGCCTTGCGGTCTGTCTGGGCACGGTGATCGCGGTCTGCGGTCTGGCATGGTGGCTTTTGCGCACGGGATACCGGCTGAAGCCATGAGCCGAAATTAACCCTTGCCGCCTTGCCGCTTTTGCAGCAGAAATTGCGCATGATCGCACGGTTTGCCCTTATTGTCCGCCCCCGACGCCGCTGAGGCGCGATCCCGCATGTCCGGCGGTGATACGGACGATCCCCATCCCCGCGTGACCGCCCAAGGCTAAAGGAGCCTGCCCATGTCCGATTTCCCGCATGTCCTGCCGACCTATAACCGCGCCCCCATCGCCTTCGAGCGCGGCGAAGGCACCTGGGCCATCGCCCAGGACGGCACGCGCTATCTGGATATGGGCGCGGGCATCGCGGTCAATGCGCTTGGCCATGCCAACCCCGATCTGATCGCGGCGCTGACCGGACAGGCGGGGCGGATCTGGCATGTCTCGAACGTCTACACGATCCCGCAGCAGGAAAGGCTGGCCGATCTTCTGGTCGAACACAGCTTCGCCGATACCGTCTTCTTCACCAATTCCGGGACCGAGGCCGCCGAACTGGCCATCAAGATGGCACGTAAATACTGGGACCATGCCGGCCAGCCCGGACGGATCGAGATCCTGACATTCGAAGGCGCCTTTCATGGCCGTTCCACAGGGGCCATCGCGGCTTCGGGATCGGAAAAGATGGTCAAGGGTTTCGGCCCGCTCATGCCGGGGTTTCGGCAATTGCCCTGGGGCGATATGGCGGCGCTGAAAGCGGCGATCAGTGATCAGACCTGCGCCGTCATGCTGGAACCCCTTCAGGGCGAAGGCGGCATCCGCACCCTGCCAGACGAGACCCTGCACCAGATCCGCGCGCTTTGCGACGCCACCGGCGCACTGCTGGTGCTGGACGAGGTGCAATGCGGCATGGGCCGCACGGGGCGGCTTTTCCAGCATGAATGGGCCGGGATCACGCCCGATATCATGATGGTGGCCAAGGGCATCGGCGGCGGCTTCCCGCTTGGCGCGGTGCTGGCGACCGCGCGGGCGGCGGCGGGCATGGTCGCGGGCACGCATGGCTCGACCTACGGCGGCAACCCGCTGGCCTGCGCGGTCGGCTCGCGGGTGATGGAAATCATCGCCGATCCCGATTTTCTGGCCGAGGTGAACCGCAAGGCCGCCCTCATGCGCCAGAAACTGGAAGGGCTGGTCGCCACCCATCCGGGCATCTTCGAAGCCGTGCGCGGGCAGGGCCTGATGCTCGGGTTGAAATGCAAGATCGCGCCTGCCGATCTGGTCAAGGCCGGATATGACGAACAGATCCTGACGGTTGCGGCGGCAGACAATACCCTGCGCCTGCTGCCGCCCTTGACCATCACCGACGAAGAAATCACCGAGGCCGTCAACCGGCTCGACCGCGCGGCGAGCCGGCTTCATGGCTGACTATGCCTTCAGGGCGGCCACCGGCAATGACCTGACCATGCTCTCGGGCTGGCTTGGCCAGCTTCAGGTCGCACGCTGGTGGCCCGACCCGGCCCGCCAGCTTGCCCTGATCCGGGAAGACCTTGGCGATCCGGCCATGACGCAACTGATCGTCAGCCATGGCGGCGACCCCATCGCCTATGTGCAGCACTACCCGGCGCGCAAATGGGCGGCCCCGCAATTCGCGCATCTGCCCCATGACACGATCGCACTGGACCTGTTCGCAGGCCCGCAGGGCTTCGGTCATGGCGGCAGATATCTGCGTCAGCTTGGCGATGACCTGCTGACCCGCGCCCAGATGCTGGCCATCGACCCGCTGCCTGCCAATACCACCGCCACCCGCGCCTTCCGCAGCGCCGGGTTTGAGGGCAACGTGATCCGCCCCGACAGCGATGGCAAATCCGTGCTGGTCATGACACGCCGACGATGATCTTTCATCAGTGACGAAATACCTCGGGGGGAAGGCACGCCCTTGGGCGGGCCGGGGGGCAGCGCCCCCCTCTTGACCCCGGCGCCACAAGCGGGCTTGCTGGCCCGATCAGCCGAAAGACATCCAGATGAAGCACTTCCTCGATATCCACACCACCACGAAAGCCGATCTTCGCGCCATCATCGACCATGCCGGCCGCATGAAACAGGCGCGCGCGGGCCGGCCCAGGGGTACGCGCGACGACGACCAGCCACTTGCCGGGCGCATGGTCGCGCTGATCTTCGAAAAGCCATCCACCCGCACCCGCGTCAGCTTCGATGTGGGCGTGCGCCAGATGGGGGGTGAGACCATGGTGCTCTCTGGCAAGGAGATGCAGCTCGGCCATGGCGAGACGATTGCCGATACCGCCCGCGTTCTGTCGCGCTATGTCGATCTGATCATGATCCGCACGTTTGAGGAAGCGACCCTGCACGAGATGGCCGAATATGCCAGCGTGCCGGTGATCAACGGGCTGACCAACCGCACCCATCCCTGCCAGATCATGGCCGATATCCTGACCTATGAGGAACATCGCGGCCCGATCGCCGGGCGTAAGGTGGTCTGGTCGGGCGACGGCAACAATGTCTGCGCCAGCTTCCTGCATGCGGCGGGGCAGTTCGGCTTCGACTTCACCTTTACCGGCCCGCCCACGCTGGACCCGGAACGTGAATGGTGCGATTTCGCGCGCGCCCAGGGCGTGCAGATCACCATCGAACGCGACCCGAAAAAGGCGGTCGAGGGTGCCGATCTGGTCGTCACCGATACCTGGGTTTCGATGCATGACGCCGAATCCACCAAGGAACGCCGTCATAACCAGCTTCGCGGCTATCAGGTGAACGAAGACCTGATGGCGCGCGCCAAGCCCGATGCGCTGTTCATGCATTGCCTGCCCGCCCATCGCAATGACGAAGCCACGAGCGCGGTCATGGACGGCCCGCATTCGGTGATCTTCGACGAGGCCGAGAACCGCCTTCATGCCCAGAAGGCGATCATGCGGTGGTGCCTCGGGCAATAGGCCCCGCGCTCAGCCGGCGGTGGCGCAGCCCCGGAATTCGGTCGCGCCGCTCGCCTCGATCAGCGTGATGACCACCGCGCCGGGATCGACGGGGAAGGGCCGGCCGCTCGGCGCGACCAGATCGACGCGCAATTCGCCGCGCCCGCTGTCGATTTCGGGCGATGAGACCCAGATATCGCGCCCGCCCTCATATTCCACGGCGATATCCGCGCCTGTTTCCGGCGCGATCAGGGTCAGGCTCATCCCGTCCTCGATCTCGCTGATCTCGCAGGCGGGAAGCGCTTCGGACAGGCGCGGGGCAAGGGCCATGGCGTCCTCGATCACGGGGTCGGGGCTGGCGGCGGCCGCGGGCGCGATCAGGTCCAGACTGGCCGGGATGCAGATATTTTCACACAGCCCGAAGCTGACACCGGCTGAAATCCCGACCGGCAGGGACGGATCGGACGGGGCCACGGTGAAGGGCAGGATCAGCCGCTCGTGATAGCCAAGCGTGCGCTCGCCATCCGAGACGATCACCTCGGGCGCGGGCCAGTGGAAGCGGACCGCGCCGATATTGCTGCCGCGCCAGTCGAATTCCGGTGGCAGGCCGGAATCGCCCGGACTGCGCCAATAGGTTTTCCAGCCCGGTTGCAGCACCAGTTCCAGCGCCGAGACGCGATCCCCGCCTTCCGCCACCCAGCCCGGCAGCAGCCGCGCCGAAACCAGCCCCGGCGGCAGATCCGCCACGGCAGGCAGGGCGCTGGCGGGCAGGGCGCTCAGCATGGTCAGGGCGGCAAGGATCGGCGCATATCTCATGGCCATGCCATAGCGCGGGATCGCGCGGCGCTGAAATCACCTTTTCGCCAAGCCCTTGCCGCGCCGCCCCGAAACAGCGATCTTCAAGGGAAGGAGACCGCAATGACCCCGGAAAGCGAACTCACCGGAAAGATCCTGATCGCCATGCCCGAGATGGGCGACCCGCGTTTTCGCCGCACGGTCGTGCTGATCTGCGCGCATTCCGATCAGGGTGCGATGGGGCTGGTGCTGAACCGGCCCATGCCCGACATGTCCTTTCCCCGCCTGCTGGAGATGCTGGGGATCGACGCCACCGGCACCGCCCCCGATCTGGCCGTGCGCACCGGTGGCCCGGTCGAGCCGGTGCGCGGCTTCGTTCTTCACGAGGCCCAGGACAACCCAGGCGAGGGGACCATGGATGTCGGCAGCGGGCTGGCCCTGACGACGACACGCGATATCCTGATCGATCTGGCCGGGGGCCATGGCCCGGCCCGCGCGATTCTGGCGCTTGGCTATGCGGGCTGGGGTCCGGGGCAGCTCGATCAGGAAATCCGCGCGAACGGCTGGCTCACCGCCGAAATGGATCAGGATTACGCCTTCGGAGACCCCGCCCATACCTGGATGCGCGCGCTGCACGCCCTTGGCGTCGACCCGCTTTCCCTGTCGGGCGCGGCGGGGCGGGCCTAGGCTGCGGGCCTAAAGCTTCTGGCCCGCCAGCAGGCGCGGCATGGGCCGGACGGTCAGCCCGGCAGCTTGCCGCATGAAGTGGCGGCGCAGGCCGGGCAGGGCGTTGACCGCCCCCATGCCGATCCCGCGAACCGCATGCAGGATGGGGTTTTTGTTTGAAAACAGCGTATTGACGCCATCCATGCCAAGGGCAAGGGCGGTCGCGTCAAAGCGTCTCCAGCCCTGATAGCGTTCCAGCGTGGTGGCGAAGCCGATATCCTCGCCCCGCCTTGCGGCATCGACCAGGCATTCCGCAAGCGCCGCCGCGTCGCGCAGGCCAAGGTTCAGCCCCTGCCCGGCAATCGGGTGGACGCCATGGGCCGCATCCCCGATCAGCGCCACCCTTTCGGCCACGTAATCATTGGCCAGCGTCAGCCCCAGAGGATAGGAGAAACGCGGGCCGGCCAGCCCGATCCGCCCGGTGATGGCGTGGATATGGGGGCCGAGCACCTCAAGGAAGGCATCATCCGGCAGGGTCTCGATCGCGCGCGCCTGCGTTCGCGTCAGCGACCAGACGATCGAGGCGCGATTGCCCTGCAAGGGCAGCACCGCCAGCGGGCCGGTCGGCAGAAAGACCTGATGGGCGGTGCCGTGATGCGGGGTCTCGATGGCAAGGGCCGTCACAAGCGCGGTCTGGCGGTAATCCCAGCCGGTCCGCCCGATCCCCGCCCGCGCCGCCACGCCCGAACGCCGCCCGTCCGCCCCGACCAGAAGCCGCGCGCGAAGCTGGCGGCCGTCTGACAGCGTGACGGTGATGCCGGCGGTATCCCCGGCCTGCCCGATCACCTGTGTCGCGGGGATATGGGTCAGGCGCGC
Organism: Paracoccus sp. (in: a-proteobacteria); assembly: GCA_030538515.1. Lineage (GTDB taxonomy): Bacteria > Pseudomonadota > Alphaproteobacteria > Rhodobacterales > Rhodobacteraceae > Paracoccus. The sequence goes on along the minus strand of JAUNTV010000066.1, from coordinate 3,576 downwards.
GGGCATGGCACCGATCAGCGCGCGGTAAAGAAAGCGGTCCTCGACCATCTGGCCAAGCACGCCCTCTTCGATCTCGGCGGCGTCGAAATCCAGCCCGAGGGCCGAAAGCGCGCCTTTCCCCCCCTGCCGGGTGGCAACACGCATGATCGGTTGCGCATCGGGCTTCAGCGCCGGCCACAGCCCGATGGCGCCCAGAAGCCGCACTGACGCCAGCGCCAGCGCATAGGCGCGCCCGTCGAAATTATCCGAAGCGCGCGCGCGGGCAGGCGCGGCATCGACCACCGCCACCCGCATCCCGGCATCCGCCAGCGCCAGCCCCAGAACCGGGCCGTTCAGCCCGCCCCCGGCAATCACCACGTCGAAATCATCGCTCATGCGCATGATCCTACGCCGCTGGCCCCGGCGCGTCCATCCCGCGCCCGGAAAGCCATGGACGCGGGCAGGCTGCGCGATTAGCCTTCGCGTGAGTTGGCAGAGGATAGCGACATGGATTGGCTTCGCAGCACGGCAAGCGAACAGGGGCGGGCGATTTTGGCGGGGCTGGTGTCCCCGGTGGATCTGACCGAGGCCTATCTTGACGCGATCGGCAATCATCCCGATGGCGGGCTGATCTATGCGCGCCTGCTGCCCGAACGCGCCCGCGCGCAGGCGATTGCCGCCCATGACCGGGCGCGGGCGGGGCTGCGGCGGGGGGTGCTGGACGGCGTTCCGCTTGGCTGGAAGGACAATATCGACAGCCAGGGTGCCGCGACCGAGGCAGGCTCTGCCTTGCTGAAAGGACGCATGCCCGATCGCGATGCCGTGGTGCTGGCGCAGGCGGATGCGGCGGGGCTGGTGGCGCTTGGCAAGACCCATATGACCGAACTGGCCTTCAGCGGGCTTGGGCTGAACCCTGTCACCGCCACGCCGCCCAATGCGCTTGATCCGGCCCTTGCGCCGGGCGGGTCGAGTTCGGGCGCGGCGGTTTCGGTCGCGCTCGGGCTGGCGGCGGGGGCGGTGGGCACGGATACCGGCGGCTCGATCCGGCTGCCCGCGGCATGGAACGGGCTGGTGGGCTTCAAGCCGACGCCCGGCGCGGTGCCGATGCAGGGCGTCGTGCCGCTGTGCCCGCGTTTCGACGTGGCCGGCCCCATCGCGCGCAGCACCGAGGACTGCGCCGAGATCTTCGCCGCCATCACCGCCCGGCGCGCGCCCGATCTGGGCGATGTGTCCCCGCGCGACCTGCGGCTTCTGGTGCTTGACGGCATCCCCTTCGAAGACGGGCGCGCCGCCCCCCTTGCCGCTTTCGAGGAAGCCGTGGACGCGCTTGGCCGCGCCCATGCGCAGATCACCCGCGCCGCCCCCCCCTGCGTGGCCGAGGCCATGGCGCTTTCGCCCCTGCTGTTCGCGCCCGAGGCTTACGGCACCTGGTCCGCACATATCGAGAACGCGCCCGAGGCCATGTACCCCCCGATTCTCACGCGTTTTCGGGCTGGCGCGGCGGTCTCGGCACCGGAATATGTCGCCGCCTGGCAGACGCTGGAACGGCTGCGGGGGGTCTGGGCCGGGTTGGTCGCGGGCTTCGATGCGGTGATCCTGCCGACATCGCCGATCCTGCCGCCCGACCGCGATTCCCTGCTGGCGGATGCGGATTTCTTCGCCGCCGAAAACCTGCTGACCCTGCGCAACACGCGCATCGCCAATCTTTTCGGCCTGCCCGCGATCAGCCTGCCAACCGCGCGCCCCGCATGCGGGATCATGGCCATGGGGGCGGCGGGCGATGATCTCAGGCTCTTGCGCTGCGCCCGCGCGATGGAACTGGCGCTTTCCGCCCAGGGCTGAGGCCTGACCGGCCCCGCCTGATCGTCGCGGGGCGCGGGGGCGGCAGCTGGGGGTTCCGGCGCGCGTGCCCGTGACGTATGGCGATCCCCCGTCAGCCCTTGAAGGCGGCAGAGCGCCCGATCCTGCCTGGTCGTTGCGGTCGCAAAGGATCGGGTTTTGCATGGGCCGGCTGCGGGGGCGGCATGCCCGGTTCTGAATGATCGCGGGCCATGGCCGGTATCCGCCTGCCCGCGCGCCCGAAGTCAGCGCAGACCCTCGCCCGAGTGGCGCATTTTCCCTTTTCCGAGGGGTCCGGGGCGGATTTTCCGGGGAATCGCGGCCTCGGGGGCGAGGGTTCCGGTCAGGATGGCGGGGCCATCATAGGGGCGGGGGACCGAGGGGTGCAGCTCTTCGCTGATGTCGATCCCGGCGATGCGCGGGCTGCGGGCCAGAAACGCCTTGCCCCAGCCGCGCCAGTTCCCGACCGAGGGCGCGCCCGGATCGCCCGGATAGCGCGCGCGCCAGTCGGCAGGCAGGGGCAGGCCAGCGGCCCCGGCCTGTTCCAGCATCCAGACAAGCGGGATATTGGCCAGCGGGCGCGCGGCCTCATCCCCCAGCAATTGCCCGCCGATATCGGCATGCGCGCCCCTGAACCACATCTGCGTGATCTCGCCCGGCGGGCGGGTCATACTGTCCCAAAGGATCGGCTGGAAAGCGGCCCGCGTCTCGCTGAGCGCCAGCGCCTGCGCGCCGCGCGCCACATGCCCGCCAAGGCGCTGATCGTGGAAGCGGAACCGCGGCTCGGTCAGCATCCACAGGACCGGCAGCCGGATGCCAAGCGCCATGACCGTATCGAAGGCACCCAGAAAGGCGATGGGCGCGCGGTCGTGGCACAGCCGGCCAGGCGCGCCGCCATCCTGCCCCTGCTGATAGGCGCGCCAGACCTGCCGGATATTGCGTTCCGTCGCATGTTCCATGCGCAGAAGGCCGATCCGCCCGATCATCGCCGCCAGTGATCTGACCGCGAAGGCCCCGCGCGAATAGCCAAGCAGGAAGATGCGGTCGCCCGGACGATAGCCCGAGGCCAGCCAGCCGTAACCGTCGCGGATGCGCCCGCCCAGGCCCCGGCCCATCGCCAGCCCCAGAAGGCCGCGCCATGCCTCCCATTGCTGGCCGGCGGCATAGCGCAGGCGCAGATCGGGGCGGTGCTGCCCGACCAGCAACCGGTAGAACTGCCCGATATTGGAAGATCGCCCCTCCATCAATGAGGCGAAGGTGCCATCGATCAGCAGCACATGGGTGACAGGGCGGCGACTCATCCGGGCAGGTTAGCACCGATTCCCTTCTTGAAAATGAATCGGCTTTCTGACTTTTTCGTCAGGTCAAGGAAAGTGAAGCCCCATGCCCGCATTCGCCATCTTCGCCGCCGCCGCCCTGGCCGAGATCGGCGGCTGCTTCGCCTTCTGGATGTGGCTGCGTCAGGGGCAAAGCGTGTTCTGGCTGATCCCCGGCGTGGGCTTGCTGGCGGCCTTCGCATGGCTGCTGACGCTGAGCCCGGCGGAACATGCGGGGCGCAGCTTCGCCATCTATGGCGGCATCTATATCGCGGCCTCGCTTGGCTGGCTGTGGCTGGTCGAGGGGCAGCGCCCCGACCGTTGGGACATCGCTGGTGGGCTGATCTGCCTGATCGGCGCGGGCGTGATCCTGCTGGCACCGCGCGCAGGCTAGGCGCGCGGGCCGGGCCTGCGCGGCTGCCGTTCATCCGGGGTGACGGGC
>JAUNTV010000065.1:8741-11632 GCA_030538515.1 Paracoccus sp. (in: a-proteobacteria) | reverse complement strand
TGGCTGCCGGAAAAGGTGCCGCTGTCCAATGACATCCAAAGCTGGTCACAGCTGAAACCCGAAGAACAGGTGCTGACCATCCGCGTCTTTACCGGGCTGACGCTTCTGGACACGATCCAGAACACCATCGGCGCGCCGTCGCTTCTGCCCGACGCGGCAACCCCGCATGAGGAAGCCGTGCTGACCAATATCGCCTTCATGGAGGCGGTCCACGCGCGCAGCTATTCCTCGGTCTTTTCGACCTTGTGCCAGACCTCGGAAGTGGACGAGGCCTTCCGGTGGTCATCGGAAAACGAGCATCTGCAAGCCAAGTCGCGCCTGATCCTTGATGAATATGACGCCGCCAGCCACCCGCTGAAGAAGAAGATCGCCAGCGTGTTTCTGGAAAGCTTCCTGTTCTATTCGGGCTTCTATCTGCCGATGCACTGGTCAAGCCGCGCGCGGCTGACCAATACCGCCGACCTGATCCGCCTGATCATCCGGGACGAGGCGATCCACGGCTATTACATCGGCTACAAATTCCAGCGCGGCATGGAAAAGCTGCCCGAGGCCGAGCGCACAGCCTTGAAGGACTTCGCCTTCGCGCTGCTGTTCGATCTGTATGAGATCGAGACGAAATACACCGAATCCCTTTATGATCCGGTGAACCTGACCGAAGACGTAAAGACCTTCCTGCATTACAACGCCAACAAGGCCCTGCAAAACCTGGGGTTCGAGGCGCTGTTCCCGCCGGAAGCCTGCAAGGTCTCGCCCGCGATCCTGGCGGCGCTTTCGCCCAATTCGGATGAAAACCATGACTTCTTCTCGGGTTCCGGCTCCAGCTATGTGATCGGCAAGGCCGTGGCCACGGAAGATGAAGACTGGGATTTCTGATCCCGGCAGACCGCCCCTGCAAGGCCGCGCGGCGCCCCGCGCGGCCTTTTCATTCGGAACTGCGCGCCTAGCAGGCGGTCGGATCGCCCAGATCGCAGGCCCGGCCGAACAGCGCATCGGCCGACTTGCCCGTGACCTGCCCGTCCAGCACCATCAACCCCAGATTGCGGCAGGCGGCAGCGCTGCCGCCATCGCATCCGCGCTGATAATAGCGCGCCGCGGCGGCAGTATCCTGCGCGACCCCGGTGCCGGTGAAATACAGATAGCCCAGATTGGCGCAGGCCCGGAAATAATCGCCATCGCAGCCCTGCGTGACCAGGCTGACGGCGCGCTGCAAATCCCCGCCCGGTATCAGCCCGGTGATGATCATCATCCCCTCATCGCTGCATGAGATCAGATTGCCATGTTTGCAGCCGGTCTGGGAAAACGTCGCCAGCAGCGCGTTATCCTGCGCCGCCTGCGCCAGTTGCGCACCGTGCAGGCAGGCATCCTGATCCCCTGCGGCGCAGGGGGCGGCATAATCGGCGGCACTTTCAGCCAATGCGGGCGCGGCAAGCAGGCTCAGGGTAATAAGGCGAAGAAAATGGCGCATCGGGTGCTCCTTCCTTGTGCGCTCAGGCCGGGTGGTATGGCCCGCAGAATCGAGTATCACAAAGCGCGGCACAAGACGGAAGGCCCGATCTGACGCCCCCGCAAGGCCGATATGCAGGTGATTTTGGTTCCCTGCGCCGCTGCGAAATCTTGTGCCCGCAACCATGCGTGTGAGCACCCGGCGCGTGAACCGTATTGATTCTACAGGCGTTTTCGATTTACACTCACCGATGATCACGGGTTCGTGGTCGATTTTTGGCAACGCTGGCCACAGGGTCACAGCCGCGGGCCTTCCCCCTGCCCGCCGGCGGGATTAATTTCACCCCACACGAGACAAGACCTTTACAGGAGAGTCACTATGAAACTCGCTATCGCTACCGTTGTTGCCAGCATGATCGCTGGTTCCGCCATCGCCGGCGGCTATGTCGCCCCGGTCGAGCCCACGCAGCCGATCATCGTCGCCCCCGTCGTTGACACCGTTTCCAACTGGACGGGCTTCTATGCCGGTCTTCAGTATGGCGCGGGTGAGCTCAAGTTCAAGCAAGACGGCACTACCGACAAGTTCGATGCGGATGGCTGGGGTCTTCACGCCGGTTACATGCACGACTTCGGCCAGTTCGTGCTGGGTGGTGAGCTTGACTACAACAAGCTTGGCGTCGACGACTTCGACAACAAGGCTGAACTGACCCGTCTGCGCGCCCGCGCCGGTTATGACGCAGGCCGCTTCCTGCCCTACGCCACCCTGGGCGTTGCCAAACTGTCGCTTGACGGGACGCCTAACGGCGTTGCCGACATCTCGGAAACCGGCGTGACCTATGGTATCGGCGCGGACTTCAAAGTGACCGAGCGTTTCGTGGTTGGCGCCGAATATTCGGTCCAGAACTTCGACGACGTGGCCGACATCAGCGGTCTCGACGTCGACACCAACCTGCTTCAGCTTCGCGCTTCCTACCGCTTCTGATCTGCGGATCAGCGCAAGGAAAAGGCGGCCTTCGGGCCGCCTTTTTCGTTTCCGTATCATTGCCGATCACAGTTTCACAGTCGCGTTTCGGCAACACCTGTGGCGGCACTGCTGGCGCGGGTCTTTTCGCTTGCGGGTCTTTTTCCTAAATTGGCCGTATACGAGACAAAACCTTTACAGGAGAGTCATATGAAACTCGCTATTGCTACCGTTGTTGCCAGCATGATCGCTGGTTCCGCCATCGCTGGTGGTCTTGTAACCCCCGTCCAGACAGCTGAGCCGATCGTCATCGTCCCCGCAGTCCCGCAAACCGGCGACTGGACGGGCTTCTACGCCGGTCTTCAGTATGGCGCGGGTGATTTCAAGGTCACGGACGGCGAGACCGTCAAGTTCGACGCGGATGGCTGGGGCCTTCACGCCGGTTACATGCACGACTTCGGCCAGTTCGTGCTGGGTGGTGAGCTTG
>JAUNTV010000065.1:0-8641 GCA_030538515.1 Paracoccus sp. (in: a-proteobacteria) | reverse complement strand
GCGCCGGTTATGACGCAGGCCGCTTCCTGCCCTACGCCACCCTGGGCGTTGCCAAGCTGTCGTTTGACACAACGCCTAACGGCGCTTTAGACATCTCGGAAACCACTGTGACCTATGGTATCGGCGCGGACTTCAAAGTGACCGAGCGTTTCGTGGTTGGTGCCGAATATTCGGTCCAGAACTTCGACGACGTGGCCGATTTCAGCGGTCTCGACATCGACACCAACCTGCTTCAGATTCGCGGTTCGTTCCGCTTCTGATTCCCAAATCAGCGCAAAGGAAAGGCGGCCTTCGGGCCGCCTTTTTTCATATTCAACGGGTGAATTTCTTGTGCTTCACGCGCTTGGGTTCTACCGCATCGGGGCCAAGGCGGCGGATCTTGTCGGCCTCGTAATCCTCGAAATTGCCCTCGAACCACTCGACATGCGCGTCACCTTCGAAGGCAAGGATATGCGTGCACAGCCGGTCAAGGAAGAAGCGGTCGTGGCTGATGATCACCGCGCAGCCGGCGAAATCTTCAAGCGCGGCTTCCAGCGCCTGCAAGGTCTCAACGTCAAGATCGTTGGTCGGTTCGTCCAGCAGCAGCACATTACCGCCTGATTTCAGCAGCTTGGCCATATGGACGCGGTTGCGTTCGCCGCCCGAAAGCTGGCCCACCTTCTTTTGCTGGTCGCCGCCCTTGAAGTTAAAGGCGGACGCATAGGCGCGGCTGTTCATCGAGGCATCGCCAAGCACGATCTGTTCCGCCCCGCCCGAGATTTCTTCCCACACGGTCTTGTCGCCTTCCAGCGCGTCGCGCGACTGGTCGACATAGCTGAGCTGCACCGTATCGCCATAGCTGACGCTGCCCGCATCGGGCTGTTCCTGCCCGGTCAGCATGCGAAACAGCGTGGATTTCCCCGCCCCGTTCGGCCCGATCACGCCGACGATGCCGCCCGGTGGCAACGAGAAGCTCAGATCCTCGATCAGCAGCTTGTCGCCCATGGCTTTCTTCAGCCCCTCGACCTCGATCACGCGCGATCCCAGACGCTCGCCATTGGGGATGATGATCTGCGCACGGGACAGCTTTTCGCGCTCGGACTGGCCGGCAAGCTCGTTATAGGCGTTGATACGCGCCTTCTGCTTGGCCTGACGGGCCTTGGCACCGGCGCGGATCCATTCAAGTTCGCGTTCCAGCGTCTTTTGCTTGGCCTTGTCTTCGCGTGCTTCCTGCGCCAGCCGCTTGGCCTTCTGTTCCAGCCAGCTTGAGTAATTGCCCTCATAGGGGATGCCGCGCCCGCGGTCGAGTTCCAGAATCCAGCCCGTGATATCGTCCAGAAAGTAGCGGTCATGGGTCACGACCAGAATCGTGCCGGGATATTCGATCAGGTGCTTTTGCAGCCAGGCGATGGTTTCGGCGTCAAGGTGGTTGGTCGGTTCGTCCAGAAGCAGCATGTCGGGGGCTTCCAGAAGCAGCTTGCACAAAGCCACCCGGCGACGCTCACCGCCCGAAAGCGTGCTGACATCGGCATCATCGGGCGGGCAGCGCAGGGCTTCCATCGCCACATCGATCTGGCTGTCCAGATCCCACAGGTTTTCGGCGTCGATCTGGTCCTGAAGCTGCGCCATCTCATCGGCGGTCTCGTCCGAGTAGTTCATCGCCAACTCGTTGAACCGGTCCAGCTTGGCCTTTTTCGCAGCCACGCCAAGCATGACGTTTTCACGCACGTTCAGCGTCTCGTCCAGTTGCGGCTCCTGCGGCAGATAGCCGACGCGCGCGCCTTTCGCGGCCCATGCCTCGCCGGAAAAGTCCTTGTCCATCCCCGCCATGATCTTCAGAAGCGTGGACTTCCCCGCGCCGTTGACGCCCACGACGCCGATCTTGACGCCGGGCAGGAAGTTCAGGCGGATGTTTTCGAACACCTTCTTGCCGCCGGGATAGGTCTTGGAGACGCCATCCATGTGATAGACGAATTCATAGGCTGCCATCGGGCTGCTCCTGTCGTGTAAATGGTTTGCATTTTATCTAGGCGATCGACACGCCAAGGTGAAGGCGCACGGGCCAAAACGCCTTAAAGCCGACCCCAGAGATCGTATTCGCCCGCCTCATCTACGGTGACGGTGACGATATCGCCGGGGGCAAGGCCCTGAAAACCTTCGTCGATGAACAGGTTTCCATCGATCTCGGGGGCGTCGGCCCTGGTGCGGCAGGTCGCGCCTTCGCTGTCCACCGCATCGACGATCACCTTCAGCCGCTGGCCCAGTTTCGCGGCCAGCTTTGCTTCCGAAATGGCCTGTGCCTTCTGCATGAAGCGGTCGAAACGGTCCTGCTTGACCTCGGGCGGGACATGATCGGGCAGGTCATTGGCCCGCGCGCCCGCCACGTTTTCGTATTGAAAGCATCCCACGCGATCAAGCTGCGCCTCATCCAGCCAGTCAAGCAGGGTCTGGAACTCGGCCTCGGTCTCGCCGGGGTAGCCAACGATAAAGGTCGAACGCAGCGCGATATCGGGGCAGTCGCTGCGCCATGCCGCGATCTCGTCCAGCGTTTTCGCCGCCGCCGCGGGGCGCGCCATGCGCCGCAGCGTGTCGGGGTGGGCGTGCTGGAAGGGGATATCCAGATAGGGCAGCACCAGCCCTTCGGCCATCAGCGGGATCAACTGGCGCACATGCGGATAGGGATAGACGTAATGCAACCGCACCCACGCCCCAAGCCCGCCCAGATCGCGCGCAAGATCGGTGATATGGGCGCGGTGGCCGCGCGTTTCGGCGTGCTTCAGATCGACGCCGTAAGCCGAAGTATCCTGCGAGATCACCAGCAGTTCCCTTACCCCGGCCTCGACCAGCTTTTCGGCCTCGCGCAGCACCGCATGGGCGGGGCGGCTGACCAGACGCCCGCGCATATCGGGGATGATGCAGAACTTGCAGTGATGGTTGCAGCCTTCCGAGATTTTCAGATAGCTGTAATGGCGCGGCGTCAGGCTGACACCGGAAGCGGGCAGCAGGTCGATGAAGGGATCAGGCGCGGGCGGCACCGCGCCGTGAACGGCATCCAGCACCTGTTCATATTGATGCGGCCCGGTCACGGCCAGAACCCTGGGATGCGCGCCGGTGATGTAATCGGGCTCGGCCCCCAGGCAGCCGGTGACGATGACGCGGCCGTTTTCCGCCAAAGCCTCGCCGATGGCGTCAAGGCTTTCGGCCTTGGCGCTGTCCAGAAAGCCGCAGGTGTTCACGATCACCGCATCGGCGCCCTTGTAATCGGGGCTGATCGCGTAACCTTCGGCGCGCAGGCGCGTCAGGATGCGTTCGCTGTCCACCAACGCCTTGGGGCAGCCCAGGCTGACCATGCCGATAGTGGGCTGCCCCTCGCGCCGCGGATCGGCGGGGATGGTGGCGCGGGCAAGGTCGGGGCGGATGATTGGCGGATTCGGCGTCATGAGCGCGATATAGCGGCGCGCGGCGGGCAAGGAAAGGCAGACCGTCGCGCCAGCCGGGCCGGTTCGCGCGGAAACGTGATTTGCGCGGGCGCGGCAAACGGCTATCACCCGGCCATGAAAAACACATCTCTCTTTTTGCCGGCCGGTATGGTCGGCCTTGTTCTGGCGCTTGCCGCCTGTGAACCCGTCTCGCCCGCCACGGGTGACACCTTGCAGGTCTTCAAGTCCTTTGGCACCACCCAGTGCAATCCGCATGACGGGCGCATGGACGATCTTGCGCGCGAGCTCGACCGCGCCGGCGTCACCGTTCTGGACCGGCAGGAGGGCGACGACGGCATGATGCGCATCACCCTGTGCGGATCGCCCGACGGACGGATCGGCATCTTCACCATTCCCGCCGCGCAGGCCGGAACGGCAGCCTCGGCCGGGTTTCAGCCGCTGACCTGACCGCCCCCTTGCGGCTGGACCCGCCGGGGCGCTTGTGGCAATGATGCCCCACGCGCCCCGGAACCCTGAGGTCCGCATGTTAGGCAAGCTCTTTAGCAAATCCGCGCCTGCAAACCCGCCGCAGGAAGTCCGTCTTCACATCAGGCTGAACGCACGCCTGCAACCCGTTCAGCGGGGCAACCTGTTCGAAGACCCGCTGGATCAGGCCCTGCGCGCCGAAAATCTGGGCCAGGTGGTCGGCGGCGGCACCCTGATGGCCGACGATCCCGACGGCATGACCGCCTGCGAGATCGAGGTGATGCTGCATCACGACAGTGACGATACCGTCGAACGGATCATCGCCTTTCTTGATCAGACCGGCGCACCCGTCGGTTCGACCCTGATGCGCGCGGGGCACGGGCCGGTGCCCTTCGGTCTGTGGCAGGGGATGGCGGTGTTTCTGAACACCACCGACCTGCCGGATGCGGTTTACGCGGATTTCGATATCAACGACACCATCGCCGGGCTGGTGCAGGCGCTTTCCGGGCTGGCCGAGTTTCGCGGCCATTGGCAGGGCTACAGCCTGTATTTCTACGGCCCGGATTATGCGCAGATGAGCGCGGCGGCCGCCGCCTTTGCCGCAACCGATCCGCTGTGCGGGCAGTGCCGCATCGAACAGATCGCCTAGTCGCGCAGCCGCCAGCCGGTGCGGAATATCTGCCGGATGATGATCAGGCAGACCCCGATCATCAGCCCGACCGCCGCAAGCGACAGGCCCACCGGCACATCGGCCATGTCGAAGAATGACCACCGGAACCCCGAGATCAGGTAAAGCACCGGGTTCAGCTTGGCCACGCCTTCCCAGAAGGGCGGCAGCATCGAGGCCGAATAGAACGCGCCCCCCAGAAACACCAGTGGCGTGATGACCATCATCGGCACGATCTGCAACTGCTCGAAATTCTTTGCCCAAAGGCCAAGGATGAAGCCCAGAAGCGAGAAGGCGAAGGCGCTCAGGAACAGAAAACCCAGCATCCAGAACGGATGCGCGATATGGATGCCCACGAAGAAGAAGCTGGTGATCAGGATCAGAAAGGCGATCAGGATGGCCTTGGCCGCCGCCGCGCCGACGAAACCCGCCGTGACCTCGATCCAGCCGGCGGGGGCGACCAGATATTCATAGATCGTGCCCGAGAATTTCGGGAAATAGATCCCGAAGGACCCGTTCGAGACCGATTGCTGCAAGACCGTCAGCATCATCAGCCCCGGCACGATGAAGGCGCCGTAGGCGATGCCCTCGACCGACTGGATGCGCCCGCCGATGGCCGCGCCGAAGACCACGAAATACAGCACCGTGGACAGCACGGGCGAGGCGATGGACTGCCAGATCGTGCGGAAGAAACGCGCCATCTCATGCAGAAAAATGGCCCTGATTGCGCCGGTGTTGATCATGCCCCGGTCTCCTTCTCGCGATCCGACACCAGGGCGATGAACACTTCCTCCAGGCTGGATTGCTTGGTTTCGACATCGCGCACGCGGATATCCAGCCGTGCCAGTTCCGCCAGAAGCGAGGCGATCCCCGTGCGGCTTGACCGCGTGTCGTAATCATAGCCAAGCCGCAGCCCGTCATCCGACAGAACCAGCCCCCGGCTGGCCAGATCGGGCGGGCATTCCGGCAGCGGGTCGTAAAGATGGATGGTCAGATGCTTCCTGCCGAATTCGCCCATCAGATCGGCCGTGGGTTTCATCAGCAGAAGCCTGCCGTGATTGATGACCCCGATCCGGTCGGCCATTTCCTCGGCCTCTTCCAGATAATGGGTGGTCAGGATGATGGTCACGCCATCGCGGCGAAGCTGGTCGACCACCTGCCACATCTCGCGGCGAAGGGTCACGTCGACGCCCGCCGTCGGCTCGTCCAGAAACAGCAGCTTGGGCTGATGCGACAGGGCCTTGGCGATCAGCACCCGCCGCTTCATCCCGCCCGACAGCGCGCGTGTCTGCGCATCGCGCTTATCCCAAAGCGACAGGCTGCGCAGCAGACGTTCCAGATAGGCATCATCGGGGGGCGCGCCGTAAAGCGCGCGGGTGAAGCGCACGCCACGCAGCACGGTCTCGAACGGCTCCAGCGTGATCTCTTGCGGGACCAGCCCGATCAGCTTGCGCGCGGCGCGCCAGTCGTCGCGGATGTCATGCCCGCCCACCAGAACCGTGCCACCCGTCGGCACGACCAGCCCGCAGATGATGGAAATCAGCGTGGTCTTGCCCGCGCCGTTCGGCCCCAGCAGGGCCACGATCTCGCCCTCATCGATCGACAGGCTGACATCATCCAGCGCCTGCGGGCCATCGGCATATTTCTTCGACAGATGTTCGACGCTCAGGATAGCCATGGTTTGCTTCTTGCCTGTCCAGATATTCGGAAAACGGGTTCTCAGCCCCGGGCCGAGATAATCGCTTCTTCCAGAATATCCAGCGCCTCGGCGAAGATATCATCGGGCACGGTCAGCGGCGCAAGGAAGCGGATGACATTGCCATGCACCCCGCAGGTCAGCAGGATGAGATTGCGCGCCAGCGCTTCTTCGCGCACGCGATTGGCCATTTCGGGGTTGGGCTTGTCGCTGCCGGCCATGTTGAACTCGACCGCGTTCATGAAGCCGGGGCCGCGAATATCGACGATCTCGGGCACGCGGTCGCGCATCCCGGCAAGGCGCTGCTTCAGCCGCTGGCCAAGGCGTTCGGCGCGGTCGCAAAGCTGTTCTTCCTCGATCACGTCCAGCACGGCATGGGCTGCGGCCACGCCAAGCGGGTTGCCGGCATAGGTGCCGCCAAGCCCGCCCGGGCCGGGGCTGTCCATCACCTCGGCCCGGCCCGTCACGGCGGAAATCGGAAAGCCGCCGCCAAGCCCCTTGGCCATGGTGGTGATATCCGCGGTCACGCCGGAATGTTCCATCGCAAACAGCCTGCCGGTGCGCGCGAAGCCGGTCTGCACCTCATCGGCGATCAGCAGGATCGAATGCGCGTCGCAGATCTCGCGCAGCTTGCGCAGGAAGCCTGGCGGGGCCTCGTAGAAGCCGCCTTCGCCCTGAACGGGTTCGATGATGATGGCGGCTGTGCGTTCGGGTTCCAGATCGGCCTTGAACAGCCGGTCCAGTGCCGCCAGCGCCTCGGCCTCGGTCACGCCGTGAAGCGCGTTGGGAAAGGGCAGGTGCCAGATGTCATGCATCATCGGCCCGAAACCGGCCTTGTAGGGCTGCACCTTGCCGGTCAGCGCCATGCCCATGAAGGTGCGCCCGTGAAAGCCGCCGGCGAATGAAATCACCGCCGCCCGGCCCGTGTAATGGCGCGCGATCTTCACGGCGTTTTCCACGGCCTCGGCCCCGGTGGTGGCGAAGATGGTCTTTTTCGGGCCGCCTGCGGGGACCAGATCGTTCAGCCGCTCGGCCAGGGCCACATAGCTTTCGTAAGGCACGACCTGATGGCAGGTATGGGTGAACCGGTCGAGCTGCGCCTTCACGGCCTCGATCACCTTCGGGTGGCGGTGGCCGGTATTGACCACGGCGATCCCGGCAGCGAAATCGATATAGCGATTGCCCGCCTTGTCCCAGATTTCGGCATTCTCGGCGCGATCGGCATAGATCTGGGTGGTCATGCCCACCCCGCGCGAAATGGCGGCATTCTTGCGGTCGGTCAGCGTGGACATGGATCACCCCCTGCGATTCTGCGCCCGATCCTAGCCTTGCACGCGCGCGCCGAACAGGGGGCATGCTTGCGCGCGCGGGCTTCGTCGGGCATCGTCGCCAAAACCCTTTGGATGGCCCATGTTCCCGATCCGTGATCACAACCCGTCAGAGCGCCGGCCCTTCGTCACCTATGCCCTGATCGCCGTCAATCTGGTGATGTTCGTGCTGACCATGCCCTGGGGCTTGGGCATGTCGGACCTGTGGCGCAGCTTCGCCATGTATCCGGTCGCCATCGTCAACGGCGAATATCTGTGGACGCTGGTGACGCATATGTTCCTGCATGCGGGCTGGCTGCATATCGCGGGGAACATGCTGTTCCTGTGGATCTTCGGCGACAATATGGAGGATCAGTTCGGCCATTTCGGCTTTCTGGTCTTCTACCTGCTGTGCGGTGTGGCGGCCGCCGCAGCCCAGATCGCCGCCAACCCCTATGAGATGGTGCCCATGGTGGGCGCCTCGGGCGCGATTGCGGGCGTGATGGGCGGCTATCTGCTGCTTTTTCCCAAGGCGCGGGTCGATGTGCTGGTGATCATCATCATCATCTTCAAGGTCTTCACGATCCCGGCATGGGTGATGCTGGGGGCATGGTTCATGCTGCAACTGTTCGGCGGCTTCGCGCTGTTCGGCAGCGAGAACGTCGCCTATTGGGCGCATGCCGGGGGCTTCGTGGCGGGCGTGGTCTTTGCGCTGCCGGTCTTTATGGGCCTCGGGGGGGCGGATTTCTGGCGACGCACCCATGGCCACCCGCCCCACCCGGAAGCGCAATACGCCCGCAGCCGCATCCCGAACGTGCGCCGATAAGGAGGCCCGCCCCATCGCCCGGCCCGCTGGCGGTTTACGGGGCCGGGTCGGGGCGCCGGGCGCTGATGGCGTAATTCACAGATAGGTCGCGGTCTGAAAGCGACCAGCCCCAGCTTAGCGGGTTGAACACCATGCCCTTGCGATCCAGAACCCGGAAGCCCGCGCTTTCGGCCATGGTGGCCAGTTCATCGGGCGTGATGAAGCGCTGCCATTCATGCGTGCCGCGCGGCAGCCAGCGCATCACCCATTCCGCGCCGATGA
>JAUNTV010000064.1 GCA_030538515.1 Paracoccus sp. (in: a-proteobacteria) | reverse complement strand
GTTTCTTGGCTCGTGCGGACAGATCACGAGGCGGGGCATGGCTGAATGACAGTGACATTCGATCCGGGGGCAGAGCAGGTCGAGGGGCCGTTTCTGCCCCAATCGGCCATGGAAGATATTGAAATCGCGGGACTTCTGTTTCGCGGTTGCGCAGAGGATCTGGCCCGTTTGCAGCAAAGGCTGCGCGCGGGCGAGCTGGGCGAGGCGAAGGATGCGGTGAAAGTCGCGCGCGAGCTTCGTTCGGCCACGCAGATGATGCTGGAGGAAAGGAACAAGGTTGAAAAACTTCGCAAGGAAATCGCCGGTCAGGTCGGAGAGGGCGTCTTCGACCTTGACGCCGCCCGCGATGAAATCGGGCGCCGCCTGGCTTGCCTCCGCGCCGCCGGAGGAGGTTGACGCCTTTCTGAAGGGGCTCAGCGACAATGCGCTGGCAAGCCTGCCATGGATTTTCGAATTCTGGGCCTTGCCGCATCAATTGCCACCCGAGGGGGACTGGAAAAGCTGGGTCATCATGGGCGGGCGCGGCGCGGGGAAAACCCGCGCCGGGTCCGAATGGGTGCGCCGCAAGGTCGAGGGCGCGACACCCCAAGCGCCGGGCGAATGCGCGCGCGTGGCGCTGATCGCGGAAACCTTTGATCAGGCGCGCGAGGTGATGGTGTTCGGCGACAGCGGGATCATGGCATGTTCGCCCCCCGACCGCCGCCCCGTCTGGGAAGCCACGCGCCGCCGGCTGGTCTGGCCCAATGGCGCTGTGGCGACGCTGTTTTCGGCCCATGAGCCGGAAGCCCTGCGTGGTCCGCAATTCGATCTGGCCTGGGTCGATGAACTGGCCAAGTGGAAAAAGGCGGGCGAGACATGGGACATGCTGCAATTCGCGCTGCGCCTTGGGCGTCACCCCCAGCAGGTGGTGACGACGACGCCGAAGAATGTCGAGGTGCTGAAACGCATCTTGCAAAGCGCGTCGACGGTGACGACGCATGCGCCCACCGATGCCAACCGCGCCTATCTGGCCGAGAGCTTTCTGGCCGAGGTCGAGGCGCGCTATGGCGGCACGCGGCTGGGCCGGCAGGAGCTGGAGGGGCTGCTTCTGGAGGATGTCGAGGGCGCCTTGTGGAGCACCACGATGATCGAGGCCGCGCGCGTCGACCGGCTGCCCGAGCTTGACCGGGTGGTGGTGGCGCTTGACCCGGCGGTGACGGGCGGGGGGGCCGCAGACGAATGCGGGATCGTGGTGGCGGGCGTGGTCACGGCAGGCCCGCCGCAGGACTGGCGCGCCTATGTGATCGAGGATGCGACGGTGCGGGGAAGCCCGCTGGACTGGGCGCGCGCGGCGATCGCAGCGATGGACCGGCACAAGGCGGAACGGCTGGTGGCCGAGGTCAATCAGGGCGGCGATCTGATCGAAAGCGTGCTGCGCCAGATTGATCCTCTGGTCGCGTTCCGGGGGCTGCGGGCCGCGCGCGGCAAGGCCATCCGCGCCGAGCCGGTGGCGGCGCTTTATGAACAGGGCCGCGTGCGCCATCTGCGCGGGCCGTCCCTTGGCGCGCTGGAGGATCAGATGTGCCAGATGAGCCTTCGCGGCTATGCGGGGCGGGGAAGCCCGGACCGGCTGGACGCACTTGTCTGGGCGATCTTCGATCTGATGATCGAGCCGGCGGCAGGCTTCCGCCGCCCGCAGATGCGCAGCCTGTAAGGGGCGCGCCATATCAAGATGCAGCAAGGGCTGCCCCGCGGGGGGCGGCCTTTTTTCATGGACCGACACGGAGGCGAGGCATGGCGTTTCGTTTGTTTTCGCGGCAGCCCGAAGCGGCGCCGGCATTGGAAAGAAAGGCGAGCGCCAGCGGGCGCATCGCGGCACTGGCGGCGGGCAGCGGCCGGGTGGTCTGGTCGTCGCGCGATACGGGTTCGCTGACGCGGGGCGGGTTCATCAACAACCCCGTGGGGTTCCGCGCGGTGCGCCTGATCGCGGAAGCCGCCGCCGCCGTGCCGCTGATCTGCCAGGATCAGGACCGGCGCTATGATACGCATCCGGTGCTGGAACTGCTGCGCCGCCCCAACCCCGGACAGGGCCGGGCGGAATTGTTCGAGGCGCTGTTCGGCCAGATCCTGCTGAGCGGCGACGGCTATCTGGAGGCCGTGGGCGGCACCGGGGACGGCCTGCCCGATGAGCTTCACGTCCTGCGCTCGGACCGGATGAGCGTGGTGCCGGGCCCGGATGGCTGGCCGGTGGCCTATGAATATGCGGTGGGCGGGCGCAGGCATCGCTTCGATATGGCGGGCAGCCCCGACCCGATCTGCCATATCCGCAGCTTCCACCCGGCCGATGATCATTACGGGCTGTCGCCCTTGCAGGCGGCGGCGGTGGCGGTGGATGTCCATAACAGCGCCAGCGCCTGGTCCAAGGCGCTGCTGGACAATGCTGCAAGGCCATCAGGCGCGATCGTCTATCGCGGGCCGGACGGGCACGGCAACCTGTCGCCCGAGCAATATGACCGGCTGGTGATGGAGATGGAAAGCCATCATCAGGGCGCGATGAACGCAGGCCGCCCGATGCTGCTGGAAGGCGGGCTGGACTGGAAGCCGATGGGGTTTTCGCCCTCGGACATGGAGTTTCACCAGACCAAGCAGGCCGCCGCGCGCGAGATCGCACAGGCTTTCGGCGTGCCGCCCATGCTGATCGGCATCCCCGGCGATGCGACTTACGCCAATTACGCCGAGGCGCATCGGGCCTTCTACCGGCTGACGGTGCTGCCTTTGGTGTCGCGTGTCGCGGCCTCGGTCGCGTGGTTCCTGTCAGAGCATCTGGGCGCAGAGGTCGATCTGCGCCCAGATCCCGATCAGGTCCCGGCACTGGCCGAGGAACGCGACCAGCAATGGCGGCGCGTGGGCGCGGTCACGTTCCTGAGTGACGCCGAAAAGCGTGCAGCCCTTGGCCTGCCGCCCCTGTCGGATGCGTGAGATGGAGGGCTCTCGTTTCGTGGCCGATCCGCATCACCACCGCTTCGAGGCGCAAGAGCGCGTCATGGCGCTGCAATTCGGCGCCGTCGACAAACGGCTGGAGCGCATCGAGGCGCTGATCGAAGGGCTGGAACGGCGGCTGTGGATGACGGTCTACGGCGTGGTGGGCGTGATCCTGACGCAAGCCGTCCAGTCGATCCTTGAATTCGCACCAAAAGGAGGCTGACCGATGGAAAGCGGTCTGGAACTGAAATTCGCAGGCGGCAAGCCCGCCCTGCGCGATGGCGCGGTCATCGAAGGCTATGCAAGCCGCTTCGGCCTGCCCGATCAGGGCGGTGATATCGTGGCGCAGGGCGCATTCGCCGTGTCTCTGGCCCGGATTGCCGCCAAGGGCGACAAGGTGCGGATGCTGTGGCAGCACGACCCGGCCAAGCCCATCGGCGTCTGGGACGAGATCCGCGAGGACGCGACGGGGCTGTGGGTCAAGGGGCGGCTTCTGCCCGATGTGACGCTGGCGCGAGAGGCCGCGACCCTGATCGCGGCGGGCGCGATCGACGGGCTGTCCATCGGCTATCGCACGATCCGCGCCCAGAAGGACCGGCAGGGCCGCCGCGTTCTGTCCGAGGTCGATCTGTGGGAGGTGTCTCTGGTCACTTTCCCGATGCTGCCCGAGGCCAGGATCGGCACCAAATCCGCCGATGACGACCAGGAATTCGCCGCGGCGCTGATCGCCGCGACGCGGGCGCTGCGGGGCTGATCCCGCCGCCCGAAAGGGTTCGGGTGCTGCCCTGATCGGCATCACCCGCACAACCGGGGCCAGCCCCGATCACCGATGAGGAGACGCTGATGACCGAGATCGAGACCGAGGCCACGCCGGCCCCCGGCGCGCTGAAGGGTGCGCTTCTGGGGTTTGTCGAGGAACTCAGGAACTACCGCCAGGATATCCAGAAGAAACTTGATGCACAGGATGAACGCATGAGCATGTTCGAACGCAAGACCGCCACCCGCGCCCGCAGCCCGCTGTCGGCCGCTGCCGCCCCCGAGGCCCCTCATCAAAAAGCATTCAACGCCTATCTGCGCCATGGCGATGACAGCGCCCTGCGCGGGCTTGCGATCGAGGGAAAGGGCCTGACCGTGGGCGAGCATAACGGCTTTCTGGCGGCCACTCAGGTTGCCGCGACCGTGCAGGATGCCTTGTCGAGCCGCGTCTCGCTGCGCACGCTGGCCAATGTGGTGACGGTGGAATCAGCCACCTATGAGGTGCTGGTGGATGCCGATGACCTGGCTACCGGCTGGGCCACCGAGAGTACCGCCACCACCGAGACCGGCCCCGCCCGCATCCAGCGCGTCGGTATCCGCCTGCATGAGCTTGCGGCCATGCCCAAGGCCAGCCAGCGGTTGCTGGATGATGCCGCCTTCGACGTGGAAACCTGGCTGGCCGAGCGCATCGCGGCCAAATTCGCCCGCGCCGAGACCCATGCCTTCCTGCGCGGCACTGGCACCGATCAGCCGCGCGGCATTCTGCACTACGGGGTCGACACCACGGGCGCAGGCACGATCACGACTGTCGGCGAGATCAGCACCGGCGTTTCGGGCGGGTTCGATCCGGCGACGGCCTCGGCCAAGCTGATCGATCTGGTCTATGCGCTTTCCGCCGAGCATCGCGCCAATGCGGCCTTCGTCATGACATCGAAAACCGCCGCAGCGGTGCGCAAGCTGAAGGATAATGACGGGCGCTTCCTGTGGGCCGACAGTCTGGCGGCGGGCGAGCCTGCGCGGCTTCTGGGCTATCCGGTGCTCATGGCCGAAGACATGCCCGAGATCGGGCCGAACAGCCGCTCGATCCTGTTTGGCGATTTCAAGGCCGCCTATACCATCGTCGAGCGCCCCGAACTGCGCGTGCTGCGCGATCCCTTCTCGGCCAAGCCGCATGTGCTGTTTTACGCCACCAAGCGCGTGGGCGGCGGTCTGGTTGACGGTCGCGCCGTCAAATCCCTGAAATTCGGCGTCTGATCCCAGACTGTCGAAGGGCCGCGCCGGTCGTCTTTTGCGCCGGTTCAGCAACTGTCCGCGCATGCCCGCAAGGGGCGTGCCGGCGCGGCTTTTTCCCTCGAAACAACCGGCCAGATTGCTGGACCGGCTCGGACGGGAGGTTCGGGATGATACTTGTCGAAGAGACAACACCGGCAGAGGCGGCGCTGCCCCTGGCCGAATTGCGCGCGCATCTGCGGCTGGGATCGGGCTTCGATCTGCCCGCCAGCATGGATGAGGACCGCGCCCTTGCCGGCTTTTTGCGCGCGGCGATGACCACGATCGAAGGGCGCACGGGCAAGGTGCTGCTGAGCCGCGCCTACCGCATGATGCTGGAAAACTGGCGCGACGGGGCGGCTCAGGCGCTGCCCATGGCGCCGGTCAGCGCGGTGGAAAGCGTGGCCATCGAGATGCCCGACGGCAGCCTGCGCCTGCTGGACCCGGCAAGCTGGTATCTGGTCGAGGACGCGATGCGCCCGGTGATCCGTCCGCGCGGGGCCACGTTGCCCTATGTGCCCGAAGGCGGGCGGGTGGTGGTGCGCTTCACAGCCGGTTTCGCCGAAAGCTGGACCGGCGTGCCCGCCGATCTGCGCCAGGCGGTGCTGATGCTGGCGGCGCGCTATTACGAAGACCGCAGCGATGAGGGCGCGCGCCATGCCCTGCCCATGGGGGTCAGCGCGCTGATCGAACGCTGGCGCGCGGTGCGCGTGCTGGCCGGGCGGAGGGCGCGGTGATGGCGGTCCGCAGGCTGAACGTGCCGCTGATCCTTGAGGCGGACGAGCGCGCGGCAGACGGGATGGGCGGGCACCGCGTCACATGGCGCGCGCTTGGCATCCTGCATGCCGCGCTGGATGCCGGCGCGGGCCGGATGCTGGGGGGCGAGGCCGGGCGGCAAGGCGTCGCACCCTGGCGGATCACGCTGCGTGCCTTTGCGCCCGGCGATCCGCGCCGGCCCGCACCGGGGCAGCGCCTGCGCATGGGCGCGCGGATTTTCCGCATCCATGCCGTGGCCGAGGCAGACCCCGCCGGCCGCTATCTGAGCGTCACCGCCATGGAGGATTGAGAACATGGGATATCACGCGTCAGCCGCCTTGCAGGGCGCTGTTTATCACTGTCTGCGCGGCGATCCCGCGCTGACCGGTCTGGTCGGGGATGCGATCTATGACGCGCTTCCCGTCGCGCCTCCGGCCGGGGTTTATGTCTCGCTCGGGCCCGAGGAGGTGCGCGGTTTCGCCGACAGTTCAGGCAGCGCGTCCAGGCATGATTTCGTGGTTTCGGTTCTGGCGGGAAGCGAGGAGGAGGCCGGGTTTCGCGCCGTCAAGGAAGCCGCCATGGCAGTCAGTGAAGCGCTGGAGGGCGCGGATCTGACGACCGATACGGGCCGCGTCGCGGGGCTGTGGTTCCTGCGCGCGCGGGCAAGGCGCGCAGGAAACGGCGCGGAACGGCGGGTCGATCTGACCTTCCGCGCGCTGATTGATCTGGTTGAGGAATAAGGAGAAACGACATGGCCGTTCAAAACGGACGCGATCTGCTGATAAAGATGGACATGACCGGCGCGGGCGAGTTCGAGACCGTCGCCGGGCTGCGCGCCACGCGCATCGGCTTCAATGCCGAAACGGTCGATGTGACCAGTCTGGAAAGCGAAGGCCGCTGGCGCGAGCTTCTGGGGGGGGCGGGCGTGCGCTCGGCCTCGATCTCTGGCTCGGGGGTGTTTCGCGACGCGGCGACGGACGGGCGTGCGCGGCAGGTCTTTTTCGACGCGGAATTGCCGAAATGCCAGGTCATCATCCCCGATTTCGGCATTATCGAGGGGCCGTTCCAGATCACCTCGCTGGAATATTCCGGCAGCCATAATGGCGAGGCCAGCTATGAAATCGCGCTGGCCAGTGCCGGTGCGCTGAATTTCGTGGCGCTGTGATGGTGAACCCGATGCGCGGTGAGGTGGCGATCACGCTGGACGGGCAGGCGCATGTCGCGCGCCTGACCCTTGGCGCTTTGGCCGAACTGGAGGCCGAGCTTGGCACGCGGTCTCTGGTCGAGATGGCGGGGCGGTTCGAAAGCGGGGCGTTCTCGGCCGGGGATGTCATCGCGGTGGTGGTGGCCGGCCTGCGCGGGGGCGGCTGGACGGGCGGGCGCGCCGATCTGCTGGCCATGGATGTGGCGGGCGGGCCGGTGGCGGCCGCGCAGACGGCGGCGCGGCTTCTGGCACGCGCCTTCGCACTGCCCGAATAGATGGGCGGCCTTGACTGGCCCGGCCTGATGCGGGCCGGGATGCAGGGGCTGGGGCTGAAACCGGGCGAGTTCTGGTCGCTTACCCCGGCGGAACTGGCGCTGATGCTGGGGGTGGACCCGGGCGCGGCACCGATGACGCGATCAAGGCTGGAGGCGCTGGCACGCGCCTGGCCGGACCGATCGGCGCAACAGGAGGATGAACATGGCTGACAGAAACGGGCTGGCGCAACCGGATGATGCCCTGAGCCGCGAGATGGAGCGGACGGCGGATCTGACCGCGAGTTTCACCGCCGAACTGACCCGCTTGCAGCAAGGCATGTGGCTGACCGGGCGAGAGGTCGACACATTCGCCAGCGGCATCGGCAGCGGGCTGAAACGCGCCTTCGACGGGCTGATCTTCGACGGCATGAAGCTGAGCGACGCGCTGAAGGGCATCGCGCGGACCATGGCCGATACGGCCTATAATATCGCCATGAAGCCGGTGAAGGATGCGGTTTCGGGCGCGCTGGCGGGGGGTATCAACAATATGCTTTCGGGCATGATGCCGTTTGCCAATGGCGCGGCGTTTTCGCAGGGGCGGGTCACGGCTTTCGCCAAGGGCGGCGTGGTCAGCCAGCCCGTGGCCTTCCCGATGCGCGGCGGCACCGGCCTGATGGGCGAGGCCGGACCCGAGGCGATCATGCCGCTGACGCGCGGTGCCGATGGCAGGCTGGGGGTCGCCGCCGCAGGCGGGGGCCGGCCGGTCAACGTCACGATTACCGTCAACACGCCGGATGTCGCGGGTTTCGCCCGCAGTCAGGGCCAGATCGCCGCCCAGATGGGCCGGATGCTGGCGCGCGGCCAACGCAATCTGTGAGGCGAGATGTTCCACGAAATCCGATTTCCCGCGAACCTGTCCTTCGGCTCGGTCGGTGGCCCGGAGCGGCGCACCGAGATCGTCACCCTGACCAACGGCTATGAGGAGCGCAACACCCCATGGGCGCATTCGCGCCGGCGCTATGATGCGGGGCTGGGGCTGCGATCCCTGGACGACATTCAGGCGCTGATCGCGTTTTTCGAGGCCCGCGGCGGCCAGATGCACGGCTTTCGCTGGAAGGACTGGGCGGATTACAAAAGCTGTGCGCCAAGTGCCGCGGTCGGGCATATGGATCAGCTTCTTGGCCATGGCGACAGCCGGAATACGCGGTTTTCGCTGAGAAAGCGTTATGTCTCTGGCCCGGCGGACTATCTGCGCCCGATCCAGAAGCCGGTCGAGGGCAGCCTGCGCATCGGCGTGGGCGGCGACGAGATCCGCGAAGGCGCGGGCTTCAGCGTCGATCTGACCACGGGCGTCGTGACGCTGGACGAACCCCCCGGAGAGGGCGCGCCGGTCACGGCAGGCTTCGAATTCGACGTGCCGGTGCGGTTTGATACGGACCGGATCGCGGTCTCGGTCGCCTCGTTTCATGCCGGCGACATGCCGCAGGTTCCGGTGATCGAGGTGCGGCAATGAGCAGCTCAAGCATCGCGCGGGCCTGGGCGATCACGCGGGCCGACGGGCTGGAACTGGGCTTCACCGATCATGATGGGGTTCTGGAATTCGCGGGCCTGCGTTTTCGCCCCGATATCGGGCTGAGCGCGCAGGCCGTGGTGCAGGGCGCGGGCCTGTCGGTGGATAATACCGAAGCCCTTGGCGCGCTGTCTGACGGCGCGATCACCGAGGCCGATATTCTGGCGGGCCGCTGGGACGGGGCAGAGCTTCGGCAATGGGATGTGGACTGGCGCGATCCGGCCCGCCACAGATTGGTCTTCCGGGGCCATCTGGGCGAGGTCGCGCGTGCCGGCGGTGCCTTCCGGGCCGAATTGCGCGGCCTTTCCGAGCCGCTGAACCAGCCTCTGGGCCGGGTGTTTCATCCGCGCTGCTCGGCGGTTCTGGGCGATGCGGCCTGCCGGGCCGATCTGACGCGGCCGGGGCTGGCGGCCGGGGCGCGCGTGATCTCGGTCGATGGCGGTCTGCTTCACGTCAGCACTGAAGGCGGCATTGAAGATCGCTGGTTCGAGCGCGGCACGGCGGAATTTCTGGATGGCGCGGCTAGGGGGCTGCGCTGCCATGTGAAGAATGACCGCGCGCGGCCGGATGGCGCGCGCACGGTCGAGCTATGGACCAGTCCGGGTATCGCGCCCGCGCCCGGAGACCGGCTGAAGCTGACGGCGGGTTGCAACAAGTCACCGGGGGAGTGCCGCGTGAAATTCAATAATTTCATGAACTTTCGCGGGTTCCCTCATCTCCCGGAAGAGGATTGGCTGCTCGCGCCGGGCAAGGAGCGTGCCGGTCACGGCGCTGACTCGTTTCAGGCCCGGATCGGAGGGGCGTCATGACAGATGAACAGGGCGAGAGGATCGTTCAGATCGCACGGGGCTGGCTTGGCACGCCCTATCTGCATCAGGCCTCGGTCCGGGGGGCAGGGTCGGATTGCCTTGGGCTGATCCGGGGGGTCTGGCGCGCGCTTTACGGGGCCGAGCCGGTGCCGATCCCCGCCTATACGCCCGATTGGGGCGAATATGACGGGGCCGATCCGCTGATGGGCGCCGCGCATCGCTATCTGCGCGCCGATCCGGGACCCGACGCACCCGGTCAGGTGCTGCTGTTTCGCATGCGGCCGGGCGCGGTCGCCAAACATCTGGGCATCGTTTCGGCCATCGGGGCGGCGCCCGCCTTCATCCATGCCTATGACCGTCACGGCACCGTCGAAAGCCCGCTTTCGGCCCCATGGCGGCAGCGGATCGCCGCAAGGTTCCGCTTTCCCCAACGATAGGAGATCGCCATGGCGACCATTCTGCTTTCCGCCGCAGGCGCGGCCATTGGCTCGGGCGTGGGCGGCACGATGCTTGGCCTTGGCGGCGCGGTCATCGGGCGTGCCATCGGGGCGACGGTGGGCCGCGTCATCGATCAGCGGCTGCTGGGGGGCGGTGCGCAGGCGGTCGAGACCGGGCGCATTGACCGGCTGCGCATCCAGACCGCAGGCGAAGGCGTGGTGATCCCGCGCATCTGGGGCCAGATGCGGCTTCCCGGTCATGTGATCTGGGCCGCCCCTCTGACCGAGGTGACGAAACGCCAGCGTGGCGGCAAGGGGACGGGGCCGCGCGTCACGACGATCTCATACCGGCTCAGCGTCGCGCTGGCGCTGTGCGAGGGGCCGATCCTGGGCATCGGGCGGGTCTGGGCGGATGGCGAGGAAATCGCGCCCGCGGATCTGAACATGCAGGTCTATGACGGCTCTGATGAGCAGCTTCCCGATCCCTGTATCGCCGCCCATGAGGGCGAGGGCGCGCCCGCCTATCGCGGCACCGCCTATGTCGTGCTGGAGGAGCTGGATCTGGAACGCTGGGGCAACCGCCTGCCGCAGCTGAGCTTCGAGGTCACGCGGCCCGCGCTTGCCGGTGGCGGGCTGTCCGAACAGGTGCAGGCGGTGGCGATGATCCCCGGCACGGGCGAATATTCGCTGGCGACGGTGCCGGTCGCCTATCATCTGGGCTTTGGCACGCGCCAGCCCGCCAATAGCGCGAGCGCGCTTGCCGCGACGGATTTCATGGCCTCGATGGCTGCCCTGGGGCGCGAACTGCCCCGCGTCGGGTCGGTCTCGCTGGTGGTTTCGTGGTTTGGCGATGATCTGCGCGTGGGCCACTGCTCGGTGCAGCCCAAGGTCGAGCAGCGCCGGCGCGATGGCGATGCCATGGCGTGGCGCGCGGGCGGGATCAGGCGCGCCGAGGCCGCCGAGGTCGCGCGCCAGGACGATCGCCCGATCTATGGCGGCACCCCCGCCGACGATGCGGTGATCCAGGCGCTGCGCGCAATTGCCAAAGCCGGGAAGAAGGCGGTGTTCTATCCCTTCATCCTGATGGAGCAGGTCAGCGGCAATGGCCGCCCCGACCCCTGGAGCGGCGCGCCCGATCAGCCGGTCATGCCGTGGCGCGGGCGCATCACCGCCGAGATCGCGCCGGGCCGCGACGGCAGCCCCGACGGCACGCCCGCCAATGAGGCCGCGATCCGTGCCTTTTTCGGCAGCGCAAGCGCGGGTGACTTCAGCGTCGCGGGCGGGCGCATCACCTATACCGGCCCGGCGGAATGGTCCTATCGCCGCTTCATCCTGCATTATGCGCATCTTTGCACGCTGGCGGGGGGCATCGACAGCTTCCTGATCGGTTCCGAGATGGTCGGGCTGACGCAGCTTCGCGGGGCGGGCAACAGCTTCCCGGCAGTGGCGGAATTGCGGCGGCTGGCGGCGGATGTGCGCGCGATCCTTGGCCCGCAGGTGAAGATCAGCTATGCCGCCGACTGGTCGGAATATTTCGGCTATCACCCTGGCGGGGGCGAGGCGTTCTTCCATCTCGATCCCTTGTGGTCGGATGCGAATATCGACTTCATCGGCATCGAT
>JAUNTV010000464.1 GCA_030538515.1 Paracoccus sp. (in: a-proteobacteria) | reverse complement strand
CTGTCCAGTCCCGCGCCTGTGCGCGGCGATCAACCGAAAGCGCCCGCATGTCCGATAATCCCTCTGCCCGCCGCAATTTCCTGAGGGGCCGCTTCCGCCGGCTGGAGGACGAGGCGCGCCGCCCGCCATGGTCAGCGCCTGACATGGCCGATCTTTGCACAGGCTGCGGGGATTGCGGGCGCGCCTGTCCCCAGGGGATCATCCTGGCGGATGAGGGTGGCCGCCCCATCGTGGATTTCAGCCGCGATGCCTGCACCTTCTGCCGGGCCTGCGCGGATGCCTGCGAAACCGGGGCGCTGGATGCGGGGCTTGAACTGGACTGGCCGTGGCGGGCCGTGGTCTCGGAACCGGGCTGTCTTTCGGCGCAGGGGGTCTATTGCCGCGCCTGCGAAGATGCCTGCGATTTAAGCGCGATCCGGTTCCGGCTGATGATCGGCGGGAAATCCCGCCCGATCATTGATCTGAATCAATGCAACGGCTGCGGGGCCTGCATTAGCATCTGCCCCACTCAGGCCATCGACGCCTTCCGCCCGGAACGCACGATCAAGGGAGAGGCCCAGGTATGAATATTTGCGGATGCCTTGTGCATGTCGCGCCCGCCAGCCTTGATGCCGCGCGGGCGCAGATCGCATCGATGGAGGGCGTCGAGATCCACGCCACGACCGAGGAAGGCCGCATGGTCGTGGTCGTCGAGGATACGGATTCGATGCGCGCCTCTGATATCATCATGGAAATTCATCAGGTTCCGGGGGTTCTCTCGCTGACCCTGAACTATCACCATTTCGAAGATCCGACCCACGCGGCAATGACGCCAGCCCGCACTAGCCAGGGGACAAACGCATGACTCTTTCGCAATCCCGCCGCAGCTTCATCAAGGCCACCGCCGCCGCCAGCACCGCCGCAGCCGCGGGCATTCCGCTGGCCACCGGCCCCGCCATGGGGCAGGTCCGCGTGCCGGACATCCGTTGGGACAAGGCGCCCTGCCGCTTCTGCGGCACCGGCTGTTCGGTGCTGGTGGGCACCAAGGACGGGCGCGTCGTCGCCACCCAGGGCGATCCCGATGCGCCGGTGAACCGGGGCCTGAACTGCATCAAGGGCTACTTCCTGTCGAAGATCATGTATGGTCAGGACCGCCTGACCACGCCGCTTCTGCGCATGCGCAACGGCGTCTATGACAAGAACGGCGATTTCACCCCGATCAGCTGGGATCAGGCCTTCGACATCATGGCCGAGAAGTGGAAAACCGCGCTGAGGGAAAAGGGCCCCGAGGCCATCGGCATGTTCGGTTCCGGTCAATGGACCGTGTGGGAAGGCTATGCCGCATCCAAGCTGATGAAGGGCGGCTTCCGCTCGAACAACCTTGACCCGAATGCGCGCCATTGCATGGCCTCGGCCGTGGTGGGCTTCATGCGCAGCTTCGGCATCGATGAGCCGATGGGCTGCTATGACGATTTCGAGGCCGCCGATACCTTTGTCCTTTGGGGCAGCAATATGGCGGAGATGCACCCGATCCTGTGGTCG
>JAUNTV010000063.1 GCA_030538515.1 Paracoccus sp. (in: a-proteobacteria) | reverse complement strand
CCGGCTACGAGGTCGGCTCGATGAGCATCATCAAGGGCGGTCCCAACCCGGAAAACGCGCGGCTCTTCTATGACTGGGCGCTCTCGCCCGAGGCGCAGGCCATCGGCGCGACGGTCAGTTCCTTCCAGGTGCCGTCCAACAAGGCAGCGCCCGTGCCCGAGCAATCGCCGAATCTGGATGATATCAAGCTGATCGATTACGATTTCGTCAAATACGGCTCATCCGATGAACGCACGCGGCTGCTGACGAAATGGGATGCCGAGGTCGGGGCGCTGCCCAAGTAAGCAGGCAACGCCGGGCGGGGGTGAGCGCATGGTGGTAAGGCTGGAACGGATGATCGAACGCGGCGGCGGCTTCTGGATGCTGCTGGGGCTGGTCGCCGTGCTGCTGCTGCCGTGGTATCGGGTCGCCCCGCCCGCGCTTGACGGGGCGGTGGCGGCGGGCATCGGCCCGGCGCTGGGCAATGCGCTGGCGGGGCGGTTCTGGCTTTGGCCGGTGGTGGTGACGATGCTGGCCATCCTGCTGCTGCGGCTGCTGACGGGCGAGGGCTGGCGCAAGCATCCGGCGCTGCCATGGCTGGCCGGGGGCGGGCTGGTGCTGCTGGTCGCGCAGGCTTTCGGCATCGGGCTGCGCGGACCGGCTGGCGGCTTCGACTGGCTGGCCGGGATCGCACCGGCTGCGGCCCTGGGCCAGACCGGGCTTGGCTGGGGCGGCTTTGCCGCGGGCCTTGCCTTTTGCGGGCTGATCGCGGATGCGCTGGCGGCGCGGGGGTTCTGCCGTGGCGACCGCTTCGCCTCGGCCGGGGTGGTCATCATTGTGGCGCTTCTGTCGCTGTTCGTGTTCTTCCCGATCCTGCGGCTTGCCTCGGCGGCGGTGATCGGGCCGGATGGCAAGCTGGCGCTGAGCGTCCTGGGCCAGCGGCTGACCGCGCCCGGACTTTGGGGAACGGCCTGCCTTTATTCATCGCTGGTTCTGGGTGTGCTTGCCGCGAGCTTCTCGACCGCGCTGGGGCTGGCGCTGGCGCTTCTGGTCGCGCGCACATCGATGCCCTTCAAGGGTGCGCTCAGGGCGGTTTCGATCCTGCCGATGATCACCCCGCCCTTCGTGGTCGGCGTGGCCATCGTGGTTCTGTTTGGCCGCACCGGGCTGGTCACGGGCTGGATGTGGGATCTGTTCGGCATCGCGCCCTCGCGCTGGATCTACGGCTTGCCGGGCATTCTTCTGGCGCAGGTGCTGTCCTTCGCGCCAGTCACCTTTCTGGTGCTTCTGGGCGCTGTCGAGGCGATCAACCCGACGCTGGAGGAAGCATCGAAGACCCTTGGCGCGAAGCCTATGGCAAGCTTCCGCACGGTGACATGGCCGCTTCTGCGCCCGGCGCTGGCGGCGGCCTTTCTGCTGGCCTTCATCGAAAGCCTTGCCGATTTCGGCAATCCCATCGTGCTTGGCGGCGGTTATGAGGTGCTGTCGATCAAGATATTCTTCGCGGTCGCGGGCGCGCGCTATGATATCGGCAACGCGGCCGTGCTGGCCATGATCCTGCTGTCGCTGACGCTGGTGGCCTTCTGGCTGCAACAGCGCTGGGTCGGCTCGAAAAACTATGTCACCGTCACCGGGAAATCGGATGCGGGCCTGTTCGCGCCGCTGCCGCGCGCGATGAGCCTTTCCGCGGGGGTGATCGCCGCGCTCTGGGTGGGGCTGACGCTGGGCGTCTATGCGATCATCCTGATGGGGGGCTTCGTGGCCGATATCGGGCGCTGGGACCTGTCGCCCACGATGCGCCATCTTGTCACCGCCTTTTCCTTCGAGATCGGGGCCGAGGGGCTGCGGCTTTACGGCTCGGCCTGGAATTCGCTGCAAACGACGCTTTGGGTGGCGGCGCTGGCGGCACCGCTGACGACGGGGATCGGCATTCTCACGGCCTATCTGGTCACCCGGCAGGAGTTCATCGGCAAGCGCGCCTTCGAATTCGGCACCATGCTGTCCTTTGCCATCCCCGGCACGGTGGTCGGCGTTTCCTATGTCGCGGCCTTCAACGTGCCGCCGGTCGATATCACGGGGACGGCCTCGATCCTGATCATCTGCTTCATCTTCCGCAATATGCCGGTGGGCATGCGCGCGGGCATCGCGGCACTGGCCCAGATCGACCGCAGCCTGGAGGAAGCCTCGCAGACGCTTGGCGCGCGCGGCGCGGCCTCGATGCGCACGGTGGTGGTGCCGCTGATCCGGCCCGCGATCTTCACGGCGATGGCCTATTCCTTCGTCACCGCCATGACCGCCGTAAGCGCGATCATCTTTCTGGTATCGGCGCGTCACAACATGGCCACCGCCTATATCATGGGGCGGGTCGAGAATGGCGAATACCCGCTGGCGATTGCCTATTCCGCGGTGCTGATGATCATCATGATCCTGTCGGTGCTGCTGATCCGCCTTCTGGTCGGGCGCCGCAATCTGGGACGGCGCAAGGAATTGCAACGCGCAAGCTGAGGGAAGCCGCATGTCAGAAGAAATCGCCATTCAGTTTGCCGATGTCGAAAAACGCTACGGCTCTGTCGCTGCGGTCGATCGCATCTCGTTCTCGATCAGGCGGGGCGAGCTGGTGACGTTTCTCGGCCCCTCGGGCTGCGGCAAGACCACCACGCTGCGCCTTGTCGCGGGGCTGGAACTGCCCACAGCCGGGCAGGTGCTGATCGCGGGGCGTGATGTTTCCACCATGCCCGCGTCGGAACGAAACATCGGCATGGTGTTTCAGTCCTACGCGCTGTTTCCGCATATGAGCGTGATCGACAATGTGGCCTATGGCCCGGTGATCCGGGGCGGCAACAAATCCGAGGCCGCCGTGCGCGGGCGCGAGATTCTGGCGCTGCTGGGGCTTTCGGGGCTGGAAAACCGCCTGCCGTCCGAGCTTTCGGGCGGCCAGCAGCAGCGTGTCGCCGTTGCCCGCGCCATCGTGCAGCAGCCCGATGTCCTGCTGTTCGACGAGCCGCTGTCGAATGTCGATGCCAAGCTGCGCCGCCGCGTGCGCGAGGAAATCCGCGATCTTCAGCGCAGCTTCAACCTGACGGCGGTTTACGTCACCCATGATCAGGAAGAAGCACTGGCCGTCTCGGACCGGATCGTCGTCATGTCGCAGGGCAGGATCGCGCAGATCGGCACGCCAGGCGATCTGTATGAGCGCCCGAATTCCCGCTTCGTGGCCGATTTCATCGGGGATGCCAATCTGATCGCGGGGGAAATCAGCGCCGACGGGCTGTTTCATGCCGGCGGTGCGACCCTGCGCCTTGGCGCGTCTGTGCCGCAGGGGCCTGCGACCATCTCGATCCGGCCCGAACGCATCGCGCTTGCCCCCGCGCCGGGGCCGCTTGGCGGCACCGTGCGCAGCACCACCTATCTTGGCGGGCGCTATGAATACATGATCGAGACACCCTTCGGCGGGC
The DNA here is from genome assembly GCA_030538515.1 of Paracoccus sp. (in: a-proteobacteria). Taxonomy (GTDB): domain Bacteria; phylum Pseudomonadota; class Alphaproteobacteria; order Rhodobacterales; family Rhodobacteraceae; genus Paracoccus. The sequence continues at coordinate 8,448 of JAUNTV010000063.1, read as the reverse complement.
TTCTGGTCTCGGCCCCGATCAGCGCGCCGGTTCATGCGCCGGGAAGCGCGGTTTCGGTCCTGATCGCGCCTGACGCCCCCACCATCGTCGAGGCCGCCCATGCCTGATGCGGGCATTGCCGAACGGCTGGCACTGGCCGAAACCATCGCGCGCGATGCCGGTGCGCTGGCGATGCGTCATTTCAACGCGCGCGGTGATCTGGCCATCGGGACCAAGGCGAATGCGCAGGATGTGTTTTCCGCCGCCGACCGTGATGTCGAGACCCTGATCCGCGATGCCGTCAGCGCCCGCTTTCCCGGCGACGGCTTTCTGGGCGAGGAATTCGGCCTGAGCACCGGAACCAGCGGCTTCACATGGGTCGTGGACCCGATCGACGGCACCAGCCCGTTCATCTTCGGGCTGCGCGACTGGTGCGTGTCCATCGCGATCCTGCAAGACATGGTGACAGGCGCCGGGGTGATCTTCGTGCCCACCGGGGATGAGATGTTCACCTGCCGGCAGGGCGGTGGCGCGTTTCTGAATGGCCGCAGGCTTTCGCTGGATGCCCAAAGGACGCTTGGCGACGGGCTGACCGGGTTCGGCGCGAATTTCCGCGTCCCGCGCGCCTCGATCCTGCGGTTTCTGGATGAGCTTCTGGACTTCGGCGGCATGTTCATCCGCAACGGGTCCGGCGCGAAGATGCTGGCCGAGGTCGCCGCCGGCCGTCTGGTCGCCTATTACGAGCCGCATATGAACAGCTGGGATTGCCTGGCCGGCCTGTTGCTGGTGCGCGAGGCTGGCGGCGTGACCGGCCCCCTGCCGGATGGCGATCTGCTGGAGACCGGTGGCCCGGTGATCGCCGCCGCACCGGGTGCTGGCGATGATTTGCAGGCCATGGTGGCACGATCACTGGCCGCGACCGGTTGAACCGGGCCGCGATCAGGTGGTGATCGTGGGGGTGCCGTTTTCGGGCCTTGCGTCTTTTTCCATGATCCATGCCACTTCCGGGGCGGGGACGAAGCGCCAGTTGCGGCGGGGGCCTGCCATGACGTTCAGGTAGTAAAGCTCGAACCCGTAGGGCGCGCCGCAGGGGTGGTGGCCGCGCGGGACCAGCACCACATCGCCGTCGCGCACGGCCATCACCTCATCCAATGTGCCATCATCGGTATAGACGCGCTGCACGGCCCAGCCCTCAGCGGGGTTGAGACGGTGGTAATAGGTTTCCTCAAGATAGGTGATGCGGGGGAAGTCGTCCTCGTCATGGCGGTGGCTGGGGTAGCTGGACCAGTGACCTGCGGGGGTGAAAACCTCTGTTACCAGAAGGCTGTCGGCATGGTCCTGATCTTCCATGGCGATATTGTTGATATGGCGGGTGTTGGTGCCCTTGCCGCGCGTGGTCAGGGTGATGCCGTCCGGGCCGATGCGCCGCGCGGGACGGGTGCCGCGCCCCGGCGCGGTGCAGACGGCAATGGTGCAATCACTTACGGCGCGCGCCTGCCAGTCCTGCCCGTTCGGCACATAAAGGCAATGCGGCGGGGTCTTTTCGAACGGCGACATCCGTTCGCCCAATATGCCCCAGTCGCGCCCGGCTGCATGGAGGCGGGCCTTGCCCTCGACCATGACCAGAATGGCTTCGCGATCGCCCGTGGTCTCGGCCGCGGTTTCGCCCGCGCGCAGGCGGTAAAGCGAAAAGCCCACATGGCGCCAGCCCGCATCGGCGGGGGTGATCTGATGCACCTTGCCATGGGTGCCGAAGGGGCGGCGAAGCAAAGGGGGCATGGCGGTTCCTTTCCGGCGATGGTTTCAGGCCAGTCCGGCCTGACGGGCGGCGTGCTTCAGCGATTTCAGGCCAAGGGATTGATAGTCAAGCGGATTGCGCTGCACGGGGTCCTGTTCCGCCTCGATCACCAGCCAGCCGTCATAGCCCTGTTCGGCCAGAATACGCAGGAGCGGCACGAAGTCGATGGCCCCTTCGGGGTCGCCCGGCACGGTGAAGGCCCCGGCCAGCACGCCTTGCAGGAAGGACAGGTTTTCATCGCGCACCCGCTGCGTCACCGCGCGGCGGATGTTCTTGGCATGGAAATGCGCGACGCGTGGCGCGTGGCGCGCCAGCACCTGCGCCGGATCGCCGCCGCCAAAGGCGCAATGACCGGCATCGAACAGAAGATGCGTGGCAGGCCCGGTCGCGGCCATGAAGGCGTCGATGTCGGCGGGCGATTCCACCACCGTGCCCATGTGATGATGATAGGCCAGCGTGATCCCTTCCAAGGCCAGATAGGCCGCGAAGGCTTCCATCTTCGCGCCGAAACCGGCCATGTCGGCGGCGCTCAGGCGCGGGCGGTCGTTCACCGGCACATCCGGGCTGCCATGAACGGTGTTCGAGCATTCGCAGGCGATGCAGACCCTGCAATCATTGGCCTTGAGCTTCGCCAGATGGGGCTGAACGGCGGTGATTTCCGCGGCGACGCTGCGGGTCAGAAGTTCGGTCGAATACCAGCCCGAGATGAAGCGCAGCCCATAGCCCGCCAGCAGCGATTTCAGCGCCTCGGGGTCGTCGGGCCAGCGATGGCCGTTCTCGATCCCGTCAAAGCCGATGAGTTCGCCCGCCTCATGCAGGATCTGCCCGGTCAGGATATGCGCGCCGATGCTTTGGTCATCGTCATTGGCCCAGGCGATGGGGTTGGTGCCGTAAAGGATCATCTTTGCCTCAGTTCGCAAGGTTTTGCCGGGAGGCGTTGCGCAGATAGGCATCATAGGCGGCGCGCAGCCGGTCGGTATCGCCGGTTTCGGGCACGGCCACGTCCCACCAGTGACCGGCACCGTCAAGGCCGTCTCCGGGGCCGGTCTCGGGCGTGGTGTCGATGACGATCACGGTCGGGATGTCGCGCCCGCGCGCGGCCCTGACCTGGCTTTCCAGATCGCCGATGCCCGAGGCCTTGACGGCATGGGCACCCATCGCGGCGGCGTGGGCCACGAAATCGATCTGCGGCTGCGCGGCGATATTGCTGGACGCATAAAGATTGTTGAACGCGACCCCGCCCGTGCCCTGTTGCAGCCGGTTGATGCAGCCATAGCCCCGGTTATCGGTCAGGACCACCGTAAAGGGGATACGGCGCATGACGGCGGTGGCCAGTTCCGAATTGGCCATCATATAGCTTCCGTCGCCAAGAAAGCACAGGATATCGCGCGCGGGCTGCGCAAGTTTCAGGCCCATCGCACCGGCGATCTCATAGCCCATGCAGGAGAAGCCGTATTCCATGTGATACCCCCCCTGCGACGGCTGCCACAGCAGTTTCAGCGCGCCGGGCATGGTTCCCGCAGCCGAAAGGGCGATGGCTTCGGGGCCGGTGGCACGCTGGACCGCGCCGATCACCTGGGCGTCACGGGGCAGGGCGTTGACATCGCCGGGCGCGGCGCAATGGGCGTCAACGGCGGCCAGCCAGTCGGCGCGGGCCTGCGCGTCCGGGGGCGGGGCGCGATGATCGCCAAGCGCGCCGTCCAGCGCCTCCAGCGCGGCGCGGGCATCGGCAATCAAGGTCATGGCACCATGCTTGGCTGCGTCATAAGGCTGAAGATTGATGCTGATCAGGGCGGCATCCCCGAAGAGCGTGCGCGAGCCGGTGGTGAAATCCTGCATCCGCGTGCCGATGCCGATTACCAGATCGGCCCGGCCCGCCAGCGCATTGGCCGCGCCCGATCCGTCAACGCCGGCTGCGCCGAAGTTCATCGGATGGGCCTGCGCCAGCGCCGATTTTCCGGCCTGCGTCTCGATCACGGGGATTGCGCGGCGGGTGGCGAAATCGGCCAGCACCGCCCCGGCCCCCGAATAGATCACCCCGCCACCGGCGACGATCACGGGCGCGCGCGCGGCGCGGATCATCGCGGCCGCCCGGTCAAGCTCTGCCGGGTCGGGGGGCGGGCGGCGGATATGCCAGATGCGCGGCTGGAAGAACCCGAGGGGCCAGTCATGGGCCTCGGTCTGCACGTCCTGGCAAAAGGCAAGGCAGACCGGTCCGCAATCGGCGGGATCGGTCATCACCCGCAGCGCGCGGGGCAATGCGGTCATGAGATGTTCGGGCCGGGTGATGCGGTCGAAATAGCGCACCACCGGGCGGAAGCAGTCATTGGCGCTGACGGTGCCATCGTCGAAATCCTCGATCTGTTGCAGCACCGGGTCGGGGCGGCGGTTCGCAAAGACATCCCCGGCGATGATCAGCAGCGGCAGGCGGTTCACATGCGCCAGTGCTGCCGCCGTCACGACATTGGTGGCCCCCGGCCCGATCGAGGTCGTCACCGCCTGCGCGCGTCGCCGGGCGTGCCCCTTGGCGAAGGCGATGGCGGCATGGGCCATGGTCTGTTCGTTCTGGCCGCGCCATGTCGGCAGGGCGTCGCCCATGCCATGCAGCGCCTCGCCCAGACCGGCGACATTGCCATGACCGAAGATCGCCCAGACCCCATCGATGAAACGCTGGCCTTCGGGTGTCATTTGCGCGGCAAGCCAGCGTGTCATGGCCTGCGCGGCGGTCAGGCGGATGGTGTCGGTCATGGGGCCTCCGTTGCCCTGGCGCGCGCCTGATCCCAGATCGCGCAGAGCCGTGAATAGCGCCGGGCCATGTCCGCCACGGCCTTGTCATCGGTCAGTTCGCCGTCCAGCCATGCCCTTGCCACCGCCGCGAAGATCGTGCGCCCGACCGCGAAGCCGCGCACAAGGGGGAAGGCCGCCGCCACGGCGAAACTGGCCGCCAGGTCTTTCTCGGGCGCGTCAAGGCCAAGCACCACGATGCCGCGGGTGTTGGGGTCATGATCCTCGATCGCGGCGATGGCCTTGCGCCATGCGACGGGCGAGGTCATGGGTTCCAGCTTCCACCAGTCGGGCCAGATGCCTGCCGCGTAGACCTGCCGGATCAGCGTGGCGGTGGTGTCGAAGTCAACCGGGCCGACCTTTGACGGAATGATTTCCAGCAGGAATTCCAGATCATTGCGCCGCGCGGCGACAAACAGGCGGCGCAGGGTCGCTTCCTGCGCGGCACGGGTGGCCGGGTCGTCATCCGGGTGGCAGAAGCACAGCACCTTGACCACGTTTTCGCGCGCCCATTCCCCCAGCCCGCCAAGGTCCGCCCCAAGCGCCGGTTCCAGTTCCAGCGGACGAGAGCCGGGCCATTCCACAGGCCGCCCGATCCACAAGCCCGAGCCACTGGCCTGATGCAGCGCCGCCCGCCCGATGCGTTCATCACATAAGATGCCATAGCCGGGCTTGCCGCCCTGAACAGATAGCGCCGCGCGCAGGCATAGCTGCTTGAAGGCGCTGCCTTTTTCGGGGGTGTAGCCCGGCATCGCCTCAAGCTGGGCGCGGTGATCGAAGGCGAAGACCCGCATCTCGGGCCAGTCGCCCTTGCGATTTGTGGACCAGTGGATCTGTTCCAGTTCCGCGTCATTGCGCAGATCGGGCCGGATGATGCCGCGTTTCAGGAAGAATTCCAGTTCCGGCAGGGATGGATAGGCCGGTGTGCAGCCATGGCGGCTGACGGCAAAGGCACCGCAGGCATTGGCATATTCCAGCGCGCGCGGCCAGTCCTCGCCGTCCAGCCAGCCTTTCAGCAGACCCGAAAAGAACCCGTCGCCCGCGCCCAGAACGTTGAAAACCTCGATCGGGAAGCCGGGGCCGGTCGCGCCCGCGCCCAGATCATCGGGGATCGCACCGGGGAAGGCCACCGCGCCCGCCGCGCCGCGCTTGCAGATCAGCGTGGCCTGGCTGATCGCGCGCACGGCGCGCAGGGCGGCGATGGTATCGGTGGTGCCGCCGGCGATGTGGAATTCCTCTTCGGTGCCGACGATCAGATCGAAAAGCGCCAGCGTCGCCTGCAATTGCGCGGTTACGGCGGCGCTTTCCACGAAGCGGCTTTCGCCCTGGTCATGGCCCGCCACCCCCCAGAGGTTCGGGCGATAGTCGATATCAAGCGCGGTTCGCGCGCCATGCTTGCGCGCCAGTTCCAGCGCGCGCAGCACCGCAGCCCTTGTGCGCGGGTGCGACAGGTGGGTGCCGGTGGCCAGAACGGCGCGGGTCCGGGCGATCATGTCTTCGTCGATATCGTCGGGCGACAGCGCCATATCGGCGCAGTTCTCGCGGTAGAAGATCAGCGGAAAGCGGTCCTCGTCGCGGATGCCCAGGATCACCAGCGCGGTCAGCCGGTCGGGATCGGTCACGACGCCGCGCACATCGACGCCTTCGCGGACAAGCTGCTCGCGGATGAAACGGCCCATATGTTCGTCGCCCACCCGCGTGATCACCGCCGCGCGCAGCCCCAGCCGGGCCGTGCCGCAAGCGATATTCGTGGGGCTTCCGCCGATATATTTGCTGAACGAGCCCATATCCTCCAGCCGGCCACCGATCTGATCGCCGTAAAGATCGACGCTGCTGCGCCCGATCGTGATCACATCAAGCGTTTTCATGCCGGCACCTCCGGGATGGTGACGGGCGCGCCGCCTGCCTTGGCGGATTGCGTCGCGGCCTCGGCGCAGGCCAGCGCGACGACGCCTTCGCGCAGCGTGACCGGCATCGGGGCACCCGCTTCCAGCGCCGCGACAAAAGCCGCCCATTCGGCCTGATAGGCGCGCATATAGCGTTCAAGAAAGAAATACAGAGGCTTGGCAGAGATCGCCCCGGCAGAGGTCAGCTTCTCGACGGTGTTCTCGACCATATTGCGCGCCGAAAGCAGCCCTTCAGAGCCAAGCAGTTCGATGCGCTGATCATAGCCGTAGCCGGCCCGGCGCGAGTTCTTGATGACGGCAATCCGCCCGTCGTCCCATTGCAGCGTCACCACGGCGGTATCGACATCGCCCGCGGCCCCGATCTCGGGGTCGACGATGGCGCTGCCGATGGCGGTCACGCGGGCGGGGGGGCTGCCGAAAATCCAGCAGGCCATGTCGAAATCATGGATCATCATGTCCCGGAAGAGCCCGCCCGAGACCCTGACATAGCTGACCGGGGGCGGGGCCGGATCGAATGAGGTGATCGACAGAAGCTCTCCCTTGCCGATCTCGCCCGCGTCATAGGCGGCTTTCAGGGCGGCGAAATTCGGATCGAAGCGGCGGTTGAAGCCGATCATCACCGGCTGGCCGGCCGCCCCGGCGGCATCAAGCGCGACAAGCGCGCGTTCCAGCGACAGATCCACCGGCTTTTCGCACAGCACGGCCTTGCCGGCGGCGGTCGCGCGCTCGATCAGCTCGGAATGGGTATCGGTCGAGGCTGCGATCAGCACCGCCCCGATCGCGGGATCCGACAGGATTTCGTCGATCCCGCGCGCCTCGGCCCCGATCCGCCCGGCCAGGCGCGCTGCGGCGTCGGGGTCGATATCGGCGATGGCCGCGATCCGGCTGCCAGGATCGGCACTGATGGATTGCGCATGAACCTGACCGATACGACCCGCGCCAATGAGTCCGATAGTGAGCATGAACTTACCCCTTTGCCTTTTGCCCCGACAGCGCCGTTACAGCGGCACCGGGTGCCCCCTTCGCCGCACTCTGACGCGCTGCGCCAGGAACCGCCAGTGCGTTGATGCCCTCGGCTGCGCAGCCCCCGGCAGAAAGCGTTACCGGCTTTTGCGCAAATTGCAGCCAGGGCACATGATCAGCGGCATCGGAGCAAGGCGTGATCGGCCTGCCGTTCCAGTTCGCCGAAGCGCGCCTCCATGGGGACCATGGCGGCGGGTGGTGGGGAAACGGTTGCCATCCTGAACAGGAATGAGCCGAGCTTCCATCTGGTTCCTGCTGCGGCATATGCAGCGATGCTGAACTATGCCCTTGCCGATGCACGGATGAACAGCCCCGAGGTGACGGTCTCTCTGAATGACGTATAATCTGCGTTTCCGGGTCGAGGCCCGGAAGGGCGCGACCATCCGCGCGCAGTTCAAGAAGAAACTGGCCGAGCGGCTCATCAATCCGCATGTGCCATTCGCCCGCCTGTCCGGTTCGGTCGATCGCTACAAGATAGGTGGGTATCGTCGGGTCTATGAGGTGAGAGACGGCAGCTTGTGATCAGCGTCATTACCGCGGGCAAACGGGAACGCAGCACGGTCTATAAGGCTGCTGCGCAATAACTTGGCCAAACCTGCCCCCGTGAAGGCTCATCGACGCTGCCCGGCTTGGCGACGTCCTTGGTCGCACCCCCACCGATCTGTACCGCTGGGCGCGGCATGGATCAGGCCCCGCGCCAGCACCCTATTAAATCCATGGTCGGAAACGGCCATGGTGGTATTGTCATCAGGTCCAGAACTGGGCGGCGAGCCAGATCGGGGGAACTCCCCTGCGAATCGCAATGCGACCATTTCTTCGCATCCGCCTGCCTGCTTCTGGTTCAAAGACTGGCTGGCCGGGAAGAATATGTTAGCGCGCGCCAGACACACCGCCACGCATAGAATTCGCCGCGCCGGATCACATAGTTCGCAAGTGCCACGTTTTGGCCCCAATTTG
>JAUNTV010000062.1 GCA_030538515.1 Paracoccus sp. (in: a-proteobacteria) | reverse complement strand
CACCCATGACGGCGCACCGGTTCAATGGCTGGCCGAGGACGGACCGGGGCGTCACCTGTCCTTCCAGCCCACCGGCCAGCCCGGCAGGGTCCGCCAGCCGATCCGGCTGGATGCGCAGGACGAGCCGATCTTCACCCATATCGCATGGGCCGCGCTTGGCGATGAGCTGGCCGATTGGCTGGCGGGGTCCTATGCGCGGGTGGCGGCGCTTTCGGCGCAGGCGCGGGCGCGGCTGGCGGCGCATGTGCTGCATATCGGGCGTCAGGCCGGCTTCACGCTGAAGGATGAATTCGCCTATCTCGGCCATATGATGACCCATCTGGGCGGCTGGTTCATGCTGGCCGGCCAGTTCCCGGACCTTGAAGCGATCCTGCGGCAAGGCACGCATGCCCGCCACAAGCCCCTGCGCCCGGCCTTCGCCGAGGCATGGGCCGTCTCGCCCCTGCGTCTTGGCGCGGGCGTGTCGGAACTGGCGCGCGCAGTTGCCGCCCTGCCGGATGCGCCCTTCATCCCCGAAGAAACCGCGCATGACCTGCTGGCGCGCCACATTCCGCAGGGCGGCGCGGCCATGGCGCGCTTTCTGGCGGCGATCCGGGCCCAGACCGCCATGTTCGGCCCGGAAGATCGCGGGGCCAATCTGGTTCTCTCGGTCGGTTTGGGCTATCGTTTTCACGATGATCCGATGCGGGAATGGGCCGGTCTGCCCTGGCGACAGGCCGCCAGCGCCGCCTGCGATCTGCTTCAGAAAGAGACCGGATGACCGAAGACCTGACATCCCCCGGGGCATCCGCCAGCCAGACCGCCCCGACCGAACCGGCCGGCGCGCCGCCATCGGGCAATGTCACGCCGACCGCGACCTGCTGCCCGCTGGTGTCGACCTTCGACGCCTCGGCGCAGGCGGGGCGCACGCGCGGCTTCGATCACCGCACCAATCTGGCCCCCGATCCCGGCAGCGATGAATACTGGGTTCCGCCCGCGAAGGCGAAGGTCGTGCCGGGCGACCCCTACCGGCAGGACGGGGCTGGCTGGACCTCGATCTGCATCGGCGAGACCTCGGATCTCGAAGTGTCGTTCCTGGGGCAGTCGGGCAATGGCTGCATCACCAATTGCCGGTTCGACGACCTGACCCCCGGCGTGATCGAGATCCTCACGCCGAAGGTTTCAGGCGACGGCGCGCAATTCCGCATCAAGGGCCTGTCCGAGGGCGAAACCACCATCCGCGTCACCTGCGACGGCAAGGAAATCGGATGGGTGCATGTCGTCTGCTATGAATTGCTGACGCTGCGGATCGGCGTTTATTCCGTCATAACCCCCCTGTCACGTCCGGCAGAATACGATCTTGCGCGCCTGCAACGGGTGCAGGATCAGGCGCTGCGCGGCGCGGGTATCCGGGTCGAGCTGGTTCCGCTTGACGACTATCATGTCGATTGGCCCGATATCGCTGAAATCGAGGCGATATATCGCAGCCCCTTACCCAGGGACCGCCTGATCGATGGCTGGGGCAGAATGCCGGAAGGCACCCCGGTGGTGAATTTCGGCGTGGGCGTGGACGGTATTCAGGCCCCGTTTTTCATCGAAAATTTCGGGATGCAGGGGGTTGAGACGAACGCGATGTTCGGTTTTGACGTTCTGGCCATGTTTTACATCCCCACTGATGCGATCCCTGTCAGAAGCGGGCTCAGCTACGGGGTTCCCGGTCATATGGTCGGGCTTTACAAGGACTTCCGCGATGCGACCCCGCCGTTTGACCACCCGGATGCCACCGGCTGGCTTCTTGCACATGAGATCTGCCATGCCCTTGGCCTTCATCACCCCGATATGGCGCCCGCAAGCGAAATCCCGGCGCATCTGACCGCATCCATCGGCGGCGCATTGAACCCCTATCCCGCGACCAATGCCGAAAAGGGGTTCAGCGCGGCGGATGCCAGCATATCCATCGAGGACAGGCAAAGGGTGAACATCATGGCCCGCGATCCCCTGAACCTGATGGGTTACTGGCCCGATTACACCGCCGCCACCTTCTTGCGAAAGCGGCAGTGGGATACGATACGCGCCGAGCTTCGCAGAAAGAAGAGCCAGCAATGACCCCCGAAAAGCTGCAAGCCCTTCGGCAATATTGCCCGCCCGAGGTGGTTCGTTACGTCCGCGCGCAGGATACGACCACCACACACTCGCTGTTCTTTCCCGATTACCGGGGGCCGGTAAACACCTATTCCGGCCATTGCCATGTGGCGATCCTCGACTATGTGATCGACAGCGCCGGTGCATCGACCAGTGCCACGGCGGTTGAGGAACTGTTGTACGAGATCCGGCTGGTCCGAAAGCACATCTCCGACGATCTGCGTGACCGCTCACGTGCGGCCCTTCTGCGCATCGCCGCGCGTGAGGATGGGGTCCGCTTCGTGCGCCTTTACTCTTTGGCCCAGCTTCTTGATGTGGACCTGCGCGAGGCTTTGTTGCTGCATAATCCCCGCGCCGAAGAACTGGACCCGATCGAGATCGACCGAAACCCGTCATTGGTCGGCTATGCGCTTTACCTGGCCTCTTTCGGGGAAACCGCCGCCCTTGATGCTTACGGTGCCTCCCTTCGCCTGCGTCGTGGCCCGACCGCGATCATGCGGGGGCTGGAGCCCCTTTTTTTCCGCAAGCCCCCCGGCTGGGAGGCAGTCGTGCGCGACTATATCGACGATCCCCGGCAAGAGATGTCCCAGTTCGGCACGCCCGGCATGGTGGTCGGCCAGGCCGCGCGTGAGATGCTCGGCCTGCCGCATTACACCGGCCCAAGGCGGCTGCAAAACAGCATCGGCGAAGATACCGAACCGATCATGCCAAGCCCAGACAACCCGGTCACGCTGCGCATTCACCGATACGGCCTTCGCCGCCCGCCAATCCAGCTTCCCGAACTGCTGAACTGGGACTGACACCCGCGCACCCGACCCGTCAGCCGCCCGGAAAGGCCGCGATACCGGCTTCTTGCTCGGCCGGGCACTCATACCCCGCCCCCAACGGGCCGGGTTGTGCCGATCAGCGCGCATAGCGTTCGGGGCCAAGGTCTTTCATGTCGATCTGGGGCGTTTGGCCCAGGACCAGATCCGCCACCACCCGGCCAGAGCCGCAGGCCATGGTCCAGCCAAGCGTGCCGTGGCCGGTGTTCAGAAACAGGTTCCCGTAACGCGACGCCCCCAGAACCGGCGTGCCGTCGGGTGTCATCGGGCGCAGGCCGGTCCAGCCCTCGGCGCGGGTCAGATCGCCGCCGCCGGGGAAAAGATCATTCACCACATAGCGCACGGTATCGGTCGCATGCGGGCCAAGACGGTTGGAATAGCCCGCGATCTCGGCGGTGCCGGCGACGCGGATGCGATCGCCAAGGCGGGTGATGGCGACCTTGTGGGTCTCGTCCATGATGGTCGACTGGGGGGCGCGGGCCTCGTCGGTGATGGGCAGGGTCACCGAATAGCCCTTGACCGGATAGACGGGCAGGTTGATCCCGATGGGCCTCAGCAGCCGGCGCCCGTGGCTGCCAAGCGCGCTGACATAGGCATCCGCGGTGATCCGCCCGGCCAGTTCGGTCTCGACCCCTGCCACGCGCCCGTTCTCGACCACGATGCGGCGGATGGACTGGCCGTAAAGGAATTCGACCCCCATTTCGGCGCAGCGCCCGGCCAGAGCTTCGGTGAACATGCGGCAATCACCGGTGCGATCGGCAGTCAGGCGCAGCCCGCCCACGAATTTCCCGCGTACATGGCTCAGCGCCGGTTCCACCGCCACGCAGGCATCAGGGTCAAGCACCTCGAAGGGGGAATCGAATTCGGCCAGAATATCCTGATCGGCCTGCGAATCCTTCATCTGCTTTTCAGTGCGGAACAGTTGCAGCGTGCCCTGCGCGCGCCCGTCATAGGTGATGCCGGTTTCCGCGATCAGGTCGGGCAGCAGGTCGCGCGAATAATTCGAGACCCGCACCATCCGGCTTTTGTTGATCCGGTAGCTTGCATCATTGCACTTGCGCAGCATCTGCACGCCCCAGGCCCACATGGTCGGGCTGATCAGCGGCCAGATGAACAGCGGGCGGCGCTTCATGAACAGCCATTTCACCGCCTTTTTCGGCACGCCCGGCGCCGCCCAGGGCGAGGTCATCCCGTAGCTCAGCTCACCCGCATTGGCGTAGCTGGTTTCCAGCCCCGGCCCGGTCTGGCGGTCGATCACGGTGACGCTGGCACCTGCGCGCGCCAGATACCACGCGGTCGTCACCCCGATCACCCCGGCCCCCATTACCACGACCTTCATGCACCGTCCCCCTGTCCTGATGCCGCCACGGCCCGGCGGCATTTTATCGTCCCGGCAAGCTTGCACAGTTCTTGGGCAATCCGTCCAGAGCCTTGATAATCCGCCCCTCTCACACTTGCCAAAAGTGCTGCGGAAAGCTTACCATCCGGTAAAAATCACAAGCCACCAGGGGGAAGCCAATGGACCGGAAATTCGTCACCCTGTCGCGTCGCGGGCTGCTGATGGGCACGGGCGCGCTTGCGCTTCTGCCCGCGCTGCCGCGTCCGGCGCGCGCACAGGACAGCATCAGGATCGCGGGCATCTATACCGTGCCGGTGGAACAGCAATGGGTATCGCGCCTGCATCTGGCGGCCGAGGCCGCGAAAGCTGCCGGGGGCGTCGATTACACCTTCACCGAGAACGTGGCCAATACCGATTACCCCCGCGTCATGCGCGAATATTGCGAATCCGGCGCGAAGCTGGTCATCGGTGAAATCTTCGGCGTCGAACAGGAAGCCCGCGAGGTCGCGCTTGAATATCCCGATGTGGCCTTCCTGCTGGGGTCGTCGCTGCCACCGGATGACGCCTATCCGAATGTCGGCGTGTTCGACAATTATATTCAGGACGCATCCTATCTGTCGGGGATCATCGCGGGTGCGATGACCGAAAGCGGCAATATCGGCATGGTCGGCGGCTTCCCCATCCCGGAAGTCAACCGCCTGATGCACGCCTTCATGGCCGGCGTGCGCGAGACCCGCGCGGATGCGACATTCCAGGTCAGCTTCATCGGGTCCTGGTTCGATCCGCCGAAGGCCAAGGAAACCGCCTTCGCCATGATCGATGCGGGGGCTGACCTGATGTATGCGGAACGCTTTGGCGTCTCGGATGCGGCGCAGGAGCGCGGCGTTCTGGCCATCGGCAATGTCATCGACACGCAGGCCGAATATCCCGAAACCGTGGTCGCCAGCGCGCTGTGGCATTTCGAACCCACCCTGAATGCCGCGCTGGAAGCGATCCGGGCGGGCGCGTTCACCGCCGCGAATTACGGCATCTATTCCTATATGAAGGAAGGCGGCTGCTCGCTTGCGCCGCTTGGCACATTCGACGGCAAGATCCCCGAAGCGGCAATGGCGCTTGTGGCTGAACGCGAAGCCGCGATCCGCGACGGCAGTTTCGAAGTCGCCATCGACGACAGTGAGCCGAAATCCTCGTGACAAGCTCTGACGATGTGGTTCTGCGCCTCGACCGGATCACCAAGCGGTTCGGGGCGCTGACCGCCAATGACGCGATCAGCCTGAGCGTGAAGCGCGGCGAGACCGTGGCCCTTCTGGGCGAAAACGGCGCGGGCAAGACCACGCTGATGAATATCCTGTTCGGCCATTACACCGCCGATGAAGGCACGATCAAAGCATTCGGCCAGCCCCTGCCGCCCGGCCATCCGCGCGCGGCGATCACTGCCGGGATCGGCATGGTGCATCAGCATTTCACGTTGGCCGAAAACCTGACCGTGCTGGAAAACATCCGGCTGGGGACGGAACCGCTTCTGTCCTTGCGCAGCAAGCGGGCGGCGCGGGCGCGGGTGGTGCGACTGGCGCAGGAATTCGGGCTGGCCGTCCATCCCGATGCGCAGGTTGCCCGCCTGTCCGTGGGCGAGCGCCAGCGGGTCGAGATCCTCAAGGCGCTTTACCGCGATGCCCACATCCTGATCCTTGACGAACCGACCGCCGTGCTGACCCCCCAGGAATCCGAGGCGCTTTTCCTGACGCTGCGCAAGGCCGTGGCGCAGGGGCTGTCGATCCTGTTCATCAGCCACAAGCTGCACGAGGTCATGAGCGTCGCCGATCGCTGCGTCGTGCTGCGCCATGGCCGCGTCGTGGCCGAGGCCGACACCCACGCCACCGACCCCGCCGCCCTGGCCGCGATGATGGTCGGCGGCGCGGTAACGCTGCCGCGCGCGGCCCCTGCCACGCCCGGCGCGGTGGCGCTAAGGCTGGAAGGGGTGCGCACGCCCGATCACGGCGCGGTGCCGGGGCTGCGCGGGGTCTCGCTTGATCTTCGCGCGGGCCAGATCACCGGGATCGCCGGGGTTTCGGGCAATGGGCAGGCGGCATTGGCGGGGCTGATCTCGGGGCTGGAACAGCCCGTCGCCGGGCGGTTCGCGATCGCGGGCGACACGCCCCCGCGATGGTCCCCGCGCGAAGCGATCCGCCACCAGATCGGCCGCATCCCCGAGGACCGTCACCATACCGGCAGCGTCGGCGATTTCTCACTGGCGGAAAACGCGGCACTCGAAGGCTATTTCCGCCCGCCGCTCAGCCGCCGGGGCTGGATGAACCGCCGCGCCGCGCGCGATCTCGCCATGCGGATCATCGCCGATTACGATGTGCGCTGCCCCGGCCCCGATACCCGCATCCGGCTGCTTTCAGGCGGGAACATGCAAAAGCTGATCCTTGGCCGCGCGATGGAAGGCGCGCCGAAGATCATCCTGGCCAATCAGCCTGTGCGCGGCCTTGACGTGGGTGCCATCGCCTATGTGCAGCAGCGTCTGATCGAGGCGCGCGACGCAGGTGCCGCGATCATGCTTATATCGGAAGACCTTGACGAGATCATGGGCCTTGCCGATCAGATCCATGTCATCAGTCAAGGCAGGCTTTCGCCCGGCTTTGCGCGCGGCACCATGAGCACGGCCGATCTGGGCCTGTGGATGGCCGGGCAGGGCTTCGACGAACAAGGGGGCCCCCATGCGGCTTGAACCCATTGCAAGTCCGGGCATGGCGCGGCGCGTGGGCGCGCCGGCAATCGCGCTTGGCGCGGTGCTGGTGCTGGCGGGCGGGCTGGCGGCACTGGCCGGGGCGGACCCGCTGGCGGTGTTCGGGCTGATCGTGAAGGGCGCCTTTGGCTCGAAGCTGGCGGTGCTGGAAACGCTGAACCGCGCCACGCCCCTGATCTTCACCGGACTGGCCGTCGCCGTGGCCTTCCGCGCCCGGCTGTGGAACATCGGGGCCGAGGCGCAGCTTTACGCGGGCGCGGTGGTCACGGTGCTTCTGGGCACGGGCGCGCTTGGCGGCCCGCTTGTGCTGCCGGTCTCGGCCATCGCGGCCATGCTGGCGGGGGCGCTGATGCTGCTTGGCCCGGTGCTGCTGAAAACCCGCCTTGGCGTGGATGAGGTCGTGACCACGCTTCTGCTGAATTTCGTCATGCTGCTTTTCGTCAGCTACCTGCTGGAAGGCCCGCTGAAAGACCCGCTTGGCATGGGCTGGCCGAAATCGCCCGCGCTTGTCGCCGATGCCCGCCTGCCGCGCATCGTGCCGGGCCTGCGCCTGCATTGGGGCTTCGGCGTGGCGCTGATCGCGGCGCTGCTTGTCTGGCTGATCGAACGCCGCAGCACCTTCGGCTTCGAGATGCGCGCCACCGGTGCCAATATCACGGCCGCGCGCTTCGCGGGCATGCCGGTGAACCGGGTGCTGGTGAAAACCGCGCTTCTGTCGGGCGGGCTGGCCGCCCTTGCCGGCTGGTCCGAGGTCGCCGGCCTGAAGGGCCATCTGCCCAAGGACCTGTCGCCGGGCTTTGGCTATACCGGCATCGTCGTGGCCATGCTGGCCATGCTGAACCCGCTGGCGGTGGTGCCTGCCGCGCTGTTCGTCGCCGCCGTTTTCGTGGGGGCCGACAGCATGGGCCGGGCGGCGGGCGTGCCCACCTATATCGCCGATATCCTGCTGGCCTCGGCCCTGCTGGCGATGGTGGTGGCGCTGAAATTGTCCCGGTTCAGGGTGGTGCGCGGATGAGCGATATCTGGGACATCCTGATCTCGGTCAGCTTCTGGGCGGCGGTGATCCGCATCGCCTCACCCCTGATCTTCGCCACGATGGGCGAACTCATCTGCGAACGCGCGGGCGTGCTGAACCTTGGCATTGAAGGCATCATGGTCGCGGGCGCTTTCTCGGGCTGGCTGGCGGTCTGGATGGGCGCGCCCTTGTGGTGGGGCGTGGCCGTGGCCTTCGGGACCGGCGCGCTCTTCGGGCTGATCCATGGCACGCTGACCGTGCCTTTCGGGCTGTCGCAGCATGTCGTGGGCATCGGCATCACGCTTCTGGCCAGTTCGGCCAGCTATTTCGCCTATCGCCTGGCGCTGCCGCAAGTCACCAGCCCGCCCCGGATCGAGCCCTTCGCCCCCCTGTCACTGCCGGTCCTGTCGGATATTCCGCTGCTCGGCCCGGCGCTGTTTTCACAAACCGCGATGACATATCTGGCCTTCGCCACGGCGGCGGCGGTGGCGCTGATCCTTTACCGTACGCCGCTTGGCCTTGCGCTGAGGGCCGCGGGCGAAAACCCCTCGGCGGTGGAAGCACAGGGGCTTTCGGTCACGCTTCTGCGCATGGGGGCGGTGATGGTGGGTTCCGGCCTGATGGCGGTGGGTGGCGCGTTCCTGACGCTTTCGGCGTTTTCGTCCTTCTTCTTCGAGATGGTGAACGGGCGCGGCTGGATCTGCATCGCCTTGGTCGTTTTCGGCGCATGGAGACCCGGCAAGGCCGTCCTTGGCGCGCTGCTTTTCGCGGGTTTCGATGCGCTGCAAATCCGCCTGCAACAGACGCCGCTTGGCGCGCATCTGCCCTACCAGATCTTCCTGATGGCGCCTTACCTGCTGTCCATCCTCGCGCTGATCCTGATGTCGCGCCGGGCCGAGGTCCCCGCCGCCCTGATGACACCCTATAACAAAGGGGAACGCTGATGTTCGACCTGATCGTCAAAGGCGGCACGCTGCCCGATGGAACCGTGGCGGATATCGCCATCACCGGCGACCGCATTACCGAAATCGGCCGGATCGAAGCCCCCGCCGCGCGTGTCATCGACGCCTCGGGCGATCTGGTCAGCCCGCCCTTCGTGGACCCGCATTTCCATCTCGATGCAACGCTGTCCTACGGGCTGCCGCGCGTGAATGCCTCGGGCACGCTTCTGGAAGGGATTTCGCTCTGGGGTGAGCTGCGCGATCTGGCCACGGTCGACGAGATGGTAAGCCGCGCCATGCGCTATTGCGATTGGGCGGTCTCGATGGGGCTTCTGGCCATCCGCAGCCATGTCGATACCACGCCCGACCACCTCAACGGGGTCACGGCGATGCTGGAAGTCCGTGCCCGCGTCGCCCCCTATCTGGACCTGCAACTGGTGGCCTTCCCGCAGGATGGGCTTTACCGCGCGCCGAACGGGCGCGAGAACCTGATCCGCGCGCTTGATATGGGTATCGAGGTGGTCGGCGGCATCCCGCATTTCGAACGCAGCATGCAGGAAGGTGCCGAATCAGTCGCCGATCTGTGCCGGATCGCGGCGGATCGCGGGCTGATGCTGGATCTGCATTGCGACGAAACCGATGACCCCCAAAGCCGCCACATCGAAACCCTCGCGCGCGAGGCGTTGCGCCACGGCCTGGGCGCGCGCGCGGCCGGATCGCACCTGACCTCGATGCATTCGATGGATAATTACTATATCTCGAAACTGCTGCCGCTGATCGCGGAAAGCGGCATCTGCGCGATCTCCAACCCCTTGATAAACATCACCCTTCAGGGGCGTCACGACACATTCCCCAAACGCCGCGGCCTGACCCGCGTGCGCGAGATGCAGGCCCATGGCATCACCGTCGGCTGGGGGCAGGATTGCGTGATGGACCCGTGGTATTCGCTTGGCACGGCGGATATGCTGGATGTGGCGCTCATGGGGCTGCATGTCGCGCAAATGACCCACCCCGATGAGATGGCCCGCTGCTTCGATATGGTCACAGCCGAAAACGCCCGGATCATGGGGCTGGCCGATTACGGGCTGCGCAAGGGGGCGATGGCCTCGCTCGTGGTGCTCGACGCCGCCACCCCGACCGAGGCCCTGCGCCAGCGCGCCGCGCGTCTGGCCGTGGTCTCGAAGGGGCGCGTGGTCGCGGAAAACCCGCGCGCCACGACCCGCCTGACCCTGCCCGGCCGCCCCGAAACCCTGCAACGCCGACGTCTGCCGGGCTGAACGAACCCGCCCCGGCTTCTTCTGTCCTTAAATATCCCCGCCGGAGGCATGGGGCCGCGCCGCAATCACCCCCGCTCATTCATAAAGCACACAGGCCACCTCGTGCCCCTCGGCCACCACGCGGCGGCGGGGCGCGGGCTTCGGCGCGAAGCGCAGCAGAAGCGCGCCCTCATCCTGCGTGATCCCGGCCGCCTCTGCCAGTGACGCGGGCCTTGTCGCCAGGATGGGCTGCAATTGCGCAAGCGCGGCCTCTGCGCCTTCGGGGGCGGGGATACGCAGATCCAGCCCGTCGCGTTCGGGCGCGCCAAGCGATCCGCGCGCACCGCCCGACAGATCCCATTCCGCGATGGCCGAGGCCACGTCGCGCCCCTCCCATCCGCAGGCGGCGGTCGCGCGCGGGCAGCGATTGTGGAACCGGCAGCCATTGGGCAGATCGATGGCCGAAGGGATTTCCCCCGCCGATTCCAGCGGCGGCTTTTCGACCGAAGGGTCCGGCTCGGGCGAGGCATCCAGCAAAAGCTGCGTATAGGGGTGCAGACGCCGCGCGATGACCTGCTCGGTCGGTCCGATCTCGACGATCTCGCCCAGATACATGATCGCGGTGCGGTCGGCGACATAGCGGATCGTCGGCAGGTCATGGCTGACATAGATAAAGGAAATCCCCATCTCGTCGCGGAACTGGCGCATCAGGTTCAAAACCCCGGCCCGGATCGACACGTCCAGCATCGACACCGGCTCGTCCGCGACGATGAATCGCGGCTCCAGCACCAGCGCGCGTGCGATGGCGACGCGCTGGCGCTGCCCGCCCGACAGCTCATGCGGGAAACGGTCCAGATAGGTCGCGGCGGGTTTCAGCCCGGCGCGTTCCAGTGCCTGAATGACGCGATTGTGGCGCGCCTCGCCTTTCGCGATGCCGTGGATCTTTAGCGGCTCGCTCACGATGGCGGCGATGGTAAAGCGCGGGTTCAGCGTCTGATAGGGGTCCTGAAACACCATCTGCGCGCGGCGGCGAAAGGCTTTCAGCGCGCCCCCGGACAGCGTGGCCACATCCTCGCCCTCGGACAGGATATGGCCCGAGCTGGGGTCTTGCAGCTTGACCAGCATCTCGCCCGTGGTGGTCTTGCCGGAACCGGATTCGCCCGCCAGCCCCAGGATTTCGCCCGCCTTCAGGTCCAGATCGATCCCGTCCACGGCATGGACCACGCGCGGCGCGCCGCCGAAAAGCCCGCCGGGAACGGGGAAATGCTTGACCAGATCGGTGACGCGCAGGATTTCGGCACCCTCGGCGCGGGCCTTGCCCGATGGCGGCAGCACGTCTTCATTCAGGCGGCGACCGACCTCGGCCCAGGCTTCGTTGGTGGCGGCGATGCGGCGGAATTCTTCGACCCGTTCGGGGTAATGGCAGGCCGAGACGCGGCCATCGCCAACCGCGCGGGGGCCGGGTTCCTCGGCCCGGCAGCGGTCGCTGGCGAAGGGGCAGCGCTCGGCGAAACGGCAGCCGGGCGGCGGGCGCAGCAGGTCAGGCGGCGTGCCGGGGATCGAGATCAGGTCGCGCCGCGCGCCTTCCAGCGTGGGAAATGCATTGGTCAGCCCCATCGTATAGGGGTGGAAGGGCGCGCCGAAGACCTGCCGGACCGGGCCGGTTTCCATGATCTTGCCGCCATACATCACCGCCACCCGGTCGCAGG